>JAGRAO010000257.1 GCA_020434565.1 Bdellovibrionales bacterium | reverse complement strand
GTAACCGGGAGTAGTTTGTATGGGTGCTCAACCAAATTCAACAGTGGATCAGTCAAACAGTTTTGAGAAGAACGTTTCACAATCCCCATCCCTTTTATCAGGCTCTTTGTTCGGGACAATCGCTCAGGCCATCGCCCAGCGTGGGCAAGATCCAAAGCCTTTTCACCTCGATCCACTGAGTGGCGCTCTTGCTGGAAAAGCAGTTCTTCGAGTGGAGACAGCTCAGAATGGCAAGGTTGCATTTAGCCCACGACTTCTCCTTTCAACGTGGGAGAGCCGACCAGAAGCAGTTACTGGGCTCGACTTAAGCGATGTACAGGGAAATTCTTTCCAATTTTTACGGGGAATTTCAAGGTGTGAACTTGTGTATCTCTGTGGAACGAATCTAAAGCAAGGAGACCTTTCCGCTCTCGAAGACTGGGACAAACTTCAAGTATTGCATGTCGATAGAACTTCTATCACTTCACTGGCGCCTGTTGCAGGACTCCCGATACGAATCCTGACAGCTGACGAGACGAAGATCACCTCACTCGAGCCGTATTCGCAAAACCCAGCACCGGCATCCCTTTTTATTGCAAAAACCCTCGTTTCTGACCTTTCGCCACTTGCGGGGAGTGAGACTCTCGAAGTCCTCGATATATCGGGATCACAAGTGACTTCCGTCGAGGCGCTCATGGATTGTAGCAGGCTGAGAATGCTCTTCGTCCACAAAGACCAGATACCACCAGAAGTGATCGACCGGCTGAGAACTTCTCATCCAAAACTTCAGATCATCGAGGAAGCGCTGGCAAAAGAAGCCAAAGAGTAAGAGCTTGAGAAATTTGCACCACCGCGAGAGGCGCTAGCGATCAAAAAACTCAGGGTGAAATTCGTCTGTAACACTTGTGATCGTGCCATCTTCGATCACAGTGAGAATCACCGGGACTTCATTAAGATCAAGTGCGGTGAAAGCGTCATCATACACCCCGTTTCCCGAATAGGATTGAACGAATCCAGGCGCAGCGTAATCCTGCATGAGCGTCCTGACTTTCTCTTCTTTCTTCAGGTCATCCACATTTATCGCAACAAGAGCTATGTCATCTCTCTTCCGCGTACGCGCAGCAAAATCACGGATTTTTGCCAGTTCCTTTCGAGAGGTGGCACACCATTCAGCCCAAAAAATGTAAAGCTGCCGCTTCCCTCTGTAACTCTCCGAACTCCCGTAGGAGCCGTCTGCATAAGTGAGTCGCAATACTGGAAGTTTTTTTCCGACGAGATCAGTCGGTACAGATTTTGACGAACAGCCAGCAAGGACAAAGAAGGGAAGCAGAAAGATCAAAGCGAGTATTTTTTTTATCATAAAACTCCGAGTTGCATACGGCAAAACGCTTGTGTCTGGCCTATCGGTATCATTGATTGGCTCTTCTCGAAAGAAGGCTCTCCTGTCGCACTACAGGTGCATTTCAGATTTTCCGCTCTCTTCTCGTTGCCGGATGACCCAGAAAGTCTCCTTGTAGACCTGCCGAACGCTCTCGTCTTTTTCATTCTCGTAGTGGTCGAGTATTATCTTTAACGCCCCAATATCATTGAAGTTTTTCAGGGCTCTCACTGCCGCAATCCGAATTCCCGGTTCTCGATTAGAGAGCAAGTTTAACAAGGTTCCAAGACCAAGCAATTCCGAATAGCGATCGACAACATATTTCACAATCAGCGGATGATTCGTTTCCAAAAGGATGTCTAAGAGATCGCTATCTCGTACTGCCTTGTCGAACGACTCAAAAGCACTCACCACTTCTTCATCTGAGAGAAGTTTCAAGTTTCCAAGCATACCGACAACTCGAGCAAAGGAGCCCCGGTCGTCCCAGTAACTCTTTCGAACCCACTGCACCAGCGATGCACTCGGCTCGACGGTGAGACTTTTTCCGGCCAACGTGTCAAATGCCTCAAGCGCGACTGAAGGATCTTCTTCGAGAGCGCAAACGGCGAGAAGAATTGACTCAGCTGAAATATCGTACCACCGACCAAACGCCCCCACATCTTCCGAGCGGAGCACACCTGCAGCGGCTCGGATGAGCGCAGTAAGGATATCTGGCGGAAGGTCTCCTCTATCCCTAATCGTCTCCAAGAACACTGTTCGAAGAGGTGACAAAACTTTTCGCTCGACAGCGATATTCGCTATCGGTCGAACATTTATGTCGTTTCGAGAAGCGAGCTGTTTGAGAAGCCAAATAATATCTTCATCCGGGATGAGCTCTTTCTTTTGAATAACATCTTCGCCAAAAACGAGCGCAAGGTCGGGATGGGCGAGCACAAGCGACAAAGTCGAAAATTTATCAACGTCTTTCAGGCGCAACGAATCCCCAACGAGCTGGGCTATGACGGGCTGAAATGCACCAAGCGCATTGAGGTCGAGCGCAAGAGCAACGGCGAGTCTCAGTGCGACTCTTGGATGCGATGCATAGGCTTGTCGAAGAGAAGCAAAACGGGCCTCCTCTGGAAGGCTCTTATCTATCGCTTTCAGCATGGCCTCATAACTGGAGGGATATTCGTTCGGTCTTAGCGTCCGAAGCCACTGGTAAACCTGTTCCGCGCTACGGGGGAGGCCGAGCCGCTTTGCACGCTTAATGATCGCTTCCTCACTCGCCTTTCGCATCTCCTCAGTCTCAGCTTCGCGAGCACTCTTTATGAGAATGTCATGCGCTATCGGGTCATCTGAAACTTCAATTTTACGAATCTGAGCAAGTTTTTCCTCAAGCTCCTTTTTTTGCGACGCCAATACATCGATCGCTTCGCGGGTGGACTCATCTGCGGCCTGACGGTGAGGTTCAAGGACATCTTTAAGCTGGGATCCGTGCCCCTCGTCACGGTTTCTAAAAACTCCCGGGAGAAAGAAAGCAAGGAGGCCAACGATGAGGACTCCTCCGAGGAGGTAGGCCCGCTTCGGAGAGTTCTGGACCGCTGGGACTTCTGGAGCGGTTGAGCGTTGTGGCAAATTCTTAAACTGCTGCGCCGTAGATGCCGGCTTTGGAACAGCTACCGGGGTCGACTTCTTCTTTGCCACAGGCGATGTCTCTTCCGAGAAAGCACGTTTTCGAATCTCGCCTACTTGCTGAAGGACCTCCCCAGCGTTCTTAAAACGGCTCTCGGGATCCGGAGAGAGGCACTTCCGCAGCACCTCTTCTGCCCAAACGGGGGGCACACCCATAATAGAGGAGAGCTTTGGAAGAGAACTCGGGTCACACGACGAGGTCATCGCCGCCATTCCCTCCCCAAAAGGGAACTTTCCAGAAATGAGGCGGTATCCAAGAACTCCAAGCGCAAAAACATCAACCGCTGGAGAAACGAGAGAGCCACCTCTCTGCTCAGGAGCGATGTACGGAATCGTATCCAGAGGAGGAGACATCGCCGTTGCCGCAGCTTCAACGTCAAAGGAGCCCATAATTCCAAGAAATCGAATCTCTCCATCTCTTCTCACCCAGAAAGAAGAGCCACAGAGATCGCCACAAGCAGTACCTACGTCGTGTAAACGGCTCACAAGACGTAGACAAGCCGTGAAACGTCGCTCGGCTTCTGCCGGTTCAATATTTCCTGAAACCACTGTGAATCCATCGAGTGGAGGAAACAGAGCAAACGCGGTGCCTTCAGCATCAACCCCGTACGCCAAAGTATCAGCTACAGGAGGATCAATCTGGTCGATCGATCCCATCCGGGCAAGGAAGCGCCGAACAGCTTCAGAGTTTACTGTCAGAGGATGACGAAGCATCCAGAGACAAACCGGCGTGTTCCGAGATCGGTCTACTGCTTTATAAGCATCTGCCGAGCGAGAGGAGAGGATATGAGTCTCAATTTGAAAATACTCCGACACAACTTTTTCGGTGTGGAGAGCTTCCTGCGACGGAGTATTCATAAAAGCTGCTTCTTCCTCAATTCAACTAAAATCTCAAACGGTCTACCCGTCACGAGCGAAATCTGTTCCTGAGACGTAACGTAGCCTATTTAGTATCGATCCTCTTCACGACGGCCACAACACATAAGATGGCCCCTCCCTCACCGTCCACATCCAGGAAAGCCTTCAAACAAGAACTCTACACTGACCAGGCTGCCAGAGGTTCTATCTCGATCATCGGCTCCAGCTCCTCACGACAGATGAGGGGCATTTCTCCCTGAACCTGACGGAGAAACCAGCTCACCTGGCTCCGGATCTCAGAGGGGCAGATGACTGCAACAGGCAACACTCCTCTCTGCTTGATGCTCTGAAGGGAGGACTCAAAACCGACCCTCAACCGCTCAAAGTCCCTCGTGGAGAGTTTTGGAGAGCTTGTCGGCGCCTCAAGAAAGAAAGACGAAAAAATCTCCTGAACTTGATCGGAGAGAAAACACCCTCGAATAGTGCGCCGGGCAGTAAGGACCGAACCGAGAATCTGTTTCCGCTGAGAAAGCCGAACATAGGAAACTACGTCTGAGAGATCGAACTCTCCCTCCTTCGAAAGTTGAGAGCCGTACGTTGCAGAGTACGCCCCAAGCGCCTCAAGTACGTTTGGGAAACGCTTGACGTTTACCCCCTCCCGAATGAGCTGTTGCATCACTTCACTCACCCGAGAAACGTTCATGAAGCCGCCTTCCAAAAGGTCACTCAAAAAACCGGGCTGATTCGATTCGATCTCTTTGAGGCGGGAATATATCTCACTTACTGAGAGGAGGAGTTCAGGATTCCTTCTAAAGTACGTCCCCAGTCGAAGCGCGAGCACATCGAGAAAATCATATACTCGAAACCCCGCTGCCTCACACGATGCCCTGTTCGCCAACGTATTGTGGGTCCAGAAGCACGCCCCACCCGAGACGGGATGCCGAGATTCAGCGACAACCGATAACCCAAGGATCTCTGAAAGACTCGGATTGATCTCAAGGAAAATACAATCCAACGGAGCAAAGGCGGAAACAATTGTTACCCCATTAAAGCTCACGCGGTAACCACCTGCTTCAAGGTCAGATGACGACTGCACATTGAAACCCGGCAGAGCAAAACCAGTAAATCCTCTAAAATCAAGCGCGTATTCGCTCCAACGCCGCTCAAACTCACCTGGGGCA
>JAGRAO010000256.1 GCA_020434565.1 Bdellovibrionales bacterium | reverse complement strand
GTCCGCGAACAGGAATTGATCTCTTCTTAGACCACACCTATGCTCTGAGACTATGAAATCACTTTTTGCCCCACCGTGGTCATATCTTATTCCTGGAGTGCTCATTGTTTTCGCACTGACGCTATTTAACGGATATTACCTCCGGCAAAACTCTCTGGTTCAAGAGAGCTACAACACCTGGCTTCAAGAGGTGGAGCGGACAGCTTCTGGAGTGGATCCCTCGGATCTCCTTCTCTCTGTTGAGCTCTCTTCGACCATTCCCTCTTTTTCCGGAAGATGGGAGCTCTCCGCGAATCTCACGGAAGCAGATTCAGAAAGGTCATTTCAAATACACAGGGTGCTTCAACTCTTTCGCGACGCTGAGCTTTTTAACAAGCCGGAGACCGTTGAACGGGATGAAGCTATCTCGTTGGCCATCCAGGGACCATCTCGAAAGTTCTCTCTCTCGTTTTCGAAGCTCCAACTCCAAGAGGATATTCAACTCCAAAATCTTGTACGGCTCATTCAAATCTTTTCTAGTCCTGAATCGGTGCCATCCTATAAGGAGAAATCATGACCAACAAAACTCGCGATGAAGCACTCGCTCTCCTTCACGAATACACACACAGTGAGAGCTTGTTAAAACATGCGTATTCGGTTGAGTCCGCCATGCGGTGGTACGCTAGGAAAGCTCAACTCAGAGATGAGGAGATTGAGCTGTGGGGCATCACAGGCCTCTTGCACGATTTTGATTATGAGCGTTACCCAGAGCCAACGGCTCCAGACGGTCATCCGTATAAGGGAAACCAAATACTCGCCGATCTCGGCTATCCCGACGATGTTCGAGAAGCGATTATGGGCCATGCACTTTATACTGACACTCCTCGAACTTCTGAAATGGCAAAGACTCTCTTTGCAGTAGACGAACTGTGTGGACTCGTAACGGCTGCGACACTCGTTCGACCCGACAAGTCTCTTCACACCCTCACAGCAAAATCGGTAAAAAAGAAGATGAAGGACAAAGCCTTCGCTAAAGGGTGTAACCGAGAAGATATCCGGATTGGGGCAGAGGAACTCGGCGTTGATTTAGGAGAGCACATCGACAACGTTATCGCCGGTATGAGAGAGATTGCCGACGAACTCGGACTCGCTGGCTAAAAAGTTCTCACCGTAAGTTAAAGCACGAAAGTACCGTTGCAAACGGTATCGTGAGGCAGGACTTTTCTTTCTGAGCTTCTGGCGCTTCGAGCATACAGTCAAGAATGTGCTTCACATGGAGATAGAGCTCCACGAAAGGGCGGGTATGTCTTCCCCACTCCAAATTGTGCTCGTCTTTAAATTCGATATTGCCAGCGCCAGCAGCGATCAATTCTCGCATCTGGAAATCAAAGCCCCGTTCATGCTCTGGTTTTAAAAAAGTTTCAAGAAACTCAACTGCCTCACGGTTTACGGCCTGAAGACGATAAACTTTAAACGACTGATGAAAGAATCGATAGACAAGGTCATCACCATCGAGGACGAGTCTCTCTCGGAACTGCGCAATATCATCTCGCCTCAGTTCAAGTTGTTTAAGGAGTTCATCTTGCGCCTGGAGAAGATCAATTTTTGGACGCGCAAGGATCTCGGCCATTCGAAGCCGTGCTTGCTCCCGAGGCGAGAGATCGTTTGAAGGGATCAGATGCACTCGACAACTATAGCAATTCTCGAAAGTTTTGCCAGGAAGTGGCGTTGCATATGAGGAGGGCTATCGCTCCCAGCCGGACAACAAAGAGTGGTTACCTGAAGAGATATTGAAGCCGAAGGCTTTCGAGTGCCTTCCCTCTGGTGATCACTCTATGAGGGCCGAACGAGGGCTACTCAACGAAGCTGGGGCTCTCTCCTAGGACTGAATGACATTCAGGAGTTTCGGCACCCCACTTTTCTTATCTCGAACCACAATGAATTTATCCGTAAGTTGGACCGGATAATTCGAATTCGCCATTCCAGCTACCGCTTGTTGCTTTAACATGTCGTCATCGGCGTCAAGAGGAACATCACACGTTCCGCGCTTTTTGCCGTTAATCTGGATAACGAGAGGAACTGAATGAACCTTAAGGTAGTCCTCGTTGAACTGCGGCCATTCTTCACGGACGAGACTCTGCGAATGTCCCAGTCTCTGCCAGAGCTCCTCAGCCAGATGCGGCGCAAAAGGAGCAAGAAGCTTTACAAAGCTCTCTAACGTATCTTTGGCGACGGGTAAGTTTTGGAGAGTATTTAAACACTCCATAAGCGCAGAAATCGCTGTATTAAACCGCAAACCCTCGAGATCTTCTGTGACCTTTTTGATCGCTTGGTGCAGAGTCTTCTTTACCTCTTCAGACTCCTCTCCCGACGCAATCACCTTTGAGAAGCCCTCATCCTCACTTCCGACGACAAAGCCCCATGACTTTCTCAAGAATCGAGCGTTACCAGAGATCGCTTGAGAATCCCATATTCGGGACTGGTCCAGTGGGCCCATAAACATGAGGTACATCCTTAACGTATCGGCACCATACTGCTGAATCACTTCATCCGGGTTGATCACGTTCCGAAGCGACTTCGACATCTTCGCCACAATCTTCTCGAGTGGCTCACCAGACTCACAGTGCGTGGCATTTCCACTCTCATCCTCCAGGACTTCATCGACTGGCACCAACGCACCGCGACGGTTCTTGAACGCATGCGAGAGGATCATTCCTT
The DNA here is from genome assembly GCA_020434565.1 of Bdellovibrionales bacterium. Lineage (GTDB taxonomy): Bacteria > Bdellovibrionota_C > UBA2361 > UBA2361 > RFPC01 > JAGRAO01. The sequence continues at coordinate 2,397 of JAGRAO010000256.1, read as the reverse complement.
GGTTAAAGAGCTTTTGAAATGGCTCAACTGTCGTGACATGACCTAAGTCGAAAAGCACTTTGTGCCAAAAACGAGCATACAAGAGGTGGAGAACCGCGTGTTCAGCCCCTCCCACATAGAGATCGACGTTCATCCACGTTTTCTCTTTTCCGGCGTCCCATCCAGCTTTGTCATTGTGAGGATCAATGAACCTTAAGTAGTACCAGCACGACCCGGCCCACTGAGGCATGGTGTTCGTCTCGCGCCGACCCTTTCTCCCACTGTTTGGGTCGACAACTTCGAGCCACTCCTCAGCTTTTGCAAGAGGGGATTCTCCTCCGTCCGAAGGTTTGTAGTCTTCGACGGAAGGGAGCAAGAGCGGAAGCTCTTCCTCTGACAATGCGGTAATAGTGCCATCTTCCCAGTGAACAATTGGAATCGGCTCTCCCCAGTATCTCTGGCGAGAAAAGAGCCAATCGCGAAGTTTGTAGTTTATGACTCCCTGGCCCTTTCCTTGCTTCTCGAGCCAGCCAACGATCTCAGAGGCTGCTTCCGAATTGGGCTTTGCGAGAAGTTCTAGCTCAACAAAAACTTCAGAGTGATTTGGGAGCATCACTCCAGGTCCTGTCCAAGCGATCTCTCCGTCCTTCACAGCGTGCTGTACCTTCATCTCTTCAGCCTCAGGGCAGATAACTGGACGAATTGGGATCTGAAACTTTCGAGCAAAATCAAAATCACGCTCGTCGTGAGCGGGAACACCCATCACCGCTCCCGTTCCGTAGGACATTAAGACATAGTCCCCAACGTAGAGCGCAACCGGTTCACCGCTAATCGGGTTAACGACAAAACTCCCGGTAAAGACTCCGGTCTTTTCCCGGTTGTCGAGGGTTCTGGCAAACTCACTGAGCTTTCTCGATTTCTCACAGTATTCCTCGACCCGCGCTCGCTGATCAGGAGTAGTAAGTTCTGGAACAAGAGGGTGCTCAGGAGAGACGACAAAAAACGTTACCCCAAAAAGGGTGTCAGGCCGGGTGGTAAAGGCAGTTAAGACGTGCTGCGAGCCTTCGACCTGGAAATCGATCTTCGCACCACGCTTTTTTCCGATCCAGTTTCGCTGTTGTTCCTTAATACTTTCCGGCCAATCAAGAATTTCAAGCTCAGAGAGGAGCCGTTCAGCGTACTTCGTAATTCGAAGCATCCACTGCCGCATTGGCTTTCGAACGACTTCGTGGCCTCCGCGCTCGGACAAACCATCGATTACCTCTTCATTTGCGAGCACCGTCCCAAGAGCAGGACACCAGTTGACCATCGCCTCAGCGATATAGGCCAGGCGGTGGTCAGCTTGGTATTCGAGAATGGCCTTCTCGCCTTGCTTTTGAATCTCTCTTGGGATCGGAAGCTCCGAGATCGGACGCGCTCGCTGCATCTCCTCGTCAAACCAGGAGTTATAAATCTGCAAAAAGATCCACTGAGTCCAACGGTAGTAGTCGGCTGTGCACGTTTTCACTTCCCGATCCCAGTCGTACGAAAACCCGATCGTTTTCATCTGTTGGGTAAAGTTCTGACAATTCGCCTCAGTAATGCGACCTGGATGCTCGCCAGTGGCAACAGCATGCTGCTCAGCAGGAAGGCCGAACGCGTCATATCCCATCGGGTGCAAGACATCGAACCCCTGCATACGTTTGAAGCGCGAATAGATGTCCGTGGCGGTATATCCGAGAGGATGTCCAATATGGAGTCCCGATCCTGATGGATACGGAAACATGTCGAGACAGTAGAACTTTTTCGAGCCTGGAAGATCCGGCGTCTTGAACGTCTTATTTTCTTCCCAGTACTGCTGCCACTTCGGCTCTATCTGCTTCGGATCGTACTCTCTCACGGGCACCTACCTCTCTTTGAGATCCTCTGAAATTGGCCAGGCGCTGGAGAAGAGACTTTCTCCACCGAAATGCGCCAAACCCGTTCAGGCTTTAGCGTTTCTGAACCGCACAATGCTCATTGGCGCTCACCAGACCCGAATATATATAATTGCGCTTGAACGAAATCAAATAGGTGACTGAATTGATTGACCTAATCTGATGAAAATCCCATCCGTGCACTTGCTCTGAAGAGCTAATTCCGGTAGTTAACTCAGTTCCCGGATTCTGGACCCCTGGACTTTTGACCTGCCTGTCTCGCGGAAACTGAAAACTACGTCCGCTACCAGTTACGTGACACGGCAGGCTAAATGAAGTAGGAATCCCAAATCCTGATGTGGAGCCATAGTTCAGTTGGTTAGAACGCTCGCCTGTCACGCGAGAGGTCGCGGGTTCGAGTCCCGTTGGCTCCGCCATTTATTCGCGGTTCATACCGAACACATAGGTAACAGATCATACTGGACACATAGGTAACACTTTGTGTCCAAATGGATCTGGGAGA
>JAGRAO010000255.1 GCA_020434565.1 Bdellovibrionales bacterium | reverse complement strand
GAGTCCGTTGCGAGCCGAGGCATCGGCGAGCTTCCTCAAGGCGTGCCATTTTTCCCCTTTATTTGAGTGTTTCTCTAGCTTAGCTGGCGCCTTAGGGTGCAAGCCTGGAGGGACTCGAACCCTGAAAAAATACTGCGAGTCCGTTGCGAGCCGAGGCATCGGCCTGTTCACTTTAAACTTTCTGGGGGCTGGCTTACTCCAATATGCTTAACCTGCTTATATTGTTACGGATATTATAATTTTACTCGTTCGGCCGACAAAAAATTACACGCCCGTTCTCGCTTTCGGCTTTCAGAGAGAAATCTCCTCTAAGCGCTTGGTCCTGTGGAAAAACCCCCGCTGAAGTTTTGCCCTTTCAGTTCAACTCTGCTACCTTCCGCGTCTGTTTTTGTCTTGACTCCCTCTTTCGAGGGTGAGTTTTTTCGCCACTTCGAAGTGTCGTTTGGCGAAGATGTATCCAGATTTCGGATAGTTCGTCTCTTTCTTGGAAACTTCAGGAAAGGTTTCGAGCTTTCGTTGTTGATTGTTTCGCTCGTGCCAAGAGGCCCCTCTGGATCTTGACGCAATGTTGGCCAGCTGAGTTCAGCTCGGCCATTTTTTGTGCAGGGTGATTTCAAATTCTCGGATGACGAAGACACGGGAGACGGAGAAATATCTCTCGTCGGAAGAGCGCAACTATTTTTGGTGAGGGCGAGCCTTGGCATCTACCAAAGTTGAAGAGAAGAAGTCTTGGCTTGGGCAAGCGCGAGATTTTTGGGGAGAAAGTGTCGCCGAACTTAAGAAGGTAAGCACACCTACTCGAGCAGAAACGATTCAGGCAACAATCGTGACTCTTTTCATCATGTTGTTTGTGGCTCTGTGCTTAACACTGATGGATTTTGTTTTTGATAAAGTTATGGGAGCTCTTTTGACGTAGCTTTCTTTTAGTTGGGGAGCTTCTCTTTGAGAGTGTGCTGAGCAGGATGACTCAGCCATTTTGAAGTTAATAGAAATGACGAGCGACGAGAACGAAAACAAAGAAATGATGAGTGCTGATGGCGCCGAAAATGGTGAGCACAAAGCAAATGGCGCTCAAGGAGCTACCCTCCAATCGACTGAGTCACTTTTTGCCACAGCTTCGTCGGAAGTCTCGAGTGGGAATACCGAGGAGTCTGCCTCTGAGATCTCTGGATCGGATGTTTTAGAGGCTGGCGAGTCAAGTGAGTCTGATTCCACAGAGAGTGTAGATTCTGCTAACGAAGAGCTTTCGGCCGCGAGCTCTCCTGCCAACGACTCTCCTGCCAACGAAGAGGCGCCTACTGAAGGAGTTCCTGCTGAAGAGGTAGTCGAAGAAGTGCAAGAGTCGGCGCCCGCAAAGGAACCGCACCCAGATCTCCACTGGTATGTGATCAACGCTTACTCAGGGTACGAGATGAAAGCGAAGCGTTCTCTCGAAGAGCGCATTCGAACGCATGGCATGGAAGATCTCTTTGGAGAAGTTCGTGTGCCTGAAGAAACTGTCGTTGAACTGGTTCGAGGACAGAAAAAGACTTCGACTCGTAAGTTTTTCCCTGGATACATGCTTGTTCAAATGGTGATGAACCAGGACACGTGGCATCTCGTGAAAGAAACGCCAAAGATCACCGGCTTTATCGGAGATGAAACGGATCCAGCGCCGCTGAGTCCTGACGAAGTTTCAAAAGTACTTCAACAAGTCGAAGAGGGAGCGAGTGCGCCGAAGGCGAAGATGAGTTTTGTAGAGGGCGAAACCGTCAAAGTGATCGATGGTCCGTTCTCTGATTTTAACGGGACAGTTGAGGAAGTTAGGCCAGAGAAAGGCAAGCTCAAAGTGTTGATCAGCATTTTTGGTCGTGCTACTCCTGTCGAACTCGATTTTATTCAAGTGGAGAAGTCCTAGATGGCAAAAGAGGTCATGTCGGTTATCAAGCTGCAGATTCCGGCTGGGCAAGCCAATCCTGCACCTCCAATTGGGCCTGTGCTCGGACAGCACGGGGTCAATATCATGGATTTCTGCAAGCAATTCAATGCAAAAACGCAGAAGCAGATGGGCGAAGTTACCCCAGTGCTTCTCACAGTGTACAAGGATCGCTCCTTTACGTTTGAGTGTCGGGTTCCACCAGTGTCGTACCTGCTCAAGCAGGCGGCGAAAGTCCAGAAGGGATCCGGAGTTCCAAACAGGGAAAAGATTGGAACCATTACGATGGATCAAGTTCGAGAGATCGCTCGAAAGAAGATGCCAGATTTAAACACCGATGATGAAGATCAAGCGTGTCAGACGGTCATGGGGACCGCTCGAAGCATGGGGATCCAGATTGCGGCATAGTGTTGGAAAGCACCGAGGCTGGGGTTCGTACTGAGGCAAGAAGATGGCAAAGTTAGGAAAAAGACTTCGACAAGTTTTAGAAAAAGTAGATTCGGACAAATTGTATCCACTCTCAGAAGCGTGTGAAGTTTTGGCTTCTACCGCTTCTGCCAAATTTGACGAGACAGTGGATGTCGCGATTCGTTTGGGAGTGGATCCTCGAAAGGCGGATCAGAATGTTCGAGGGAGTGTTGCGCTTCCGCACGGTCTTGGAAAAGCGGTTCGAGTGATTGTTTTCGCAAAAGGCGAGCGAGCAAAGCAGGCTGAAGAAGCAGGTGCAGACGCAGTTGGTGCTGAAGAACTTGTTGAAAAGGTGAAAGGCGGATTTCTCGATTTCGATAGCGTGGTTGCTACCCCTGACATGATGGCCCAAGTCGGAAAGCTCGGTAAGGTACTTGGTCCTCGTGGTCTTATGCCCTCTCCGAAAGTGGGCACGGTTACAACCGATGTGAAAGGAGCGGTTGAGTCCATCAAAGCTGGACGAGCTGAATTCCGGGTGGAAAAAGCTGGGATCGTTCACGCTCCTGTGGGAAAGGCTTCTTTTGGTGCGAAGAAGATAGAAGAGAATATTCTTGCTCTCATTCAGGCACTGAATAAGCAAAAGCCGTCAACGAGCAAAGGATTTTTCCTCCGCTCAGGTGTGTTGTCGCTTACTATGGGACCAGGAGTGAAGGTCGATCTCGCTCCGCTTCGTCTCTGAGAGAAGTGTCTCTGAGAGAAGTGTCTCTGAGAGAAATCGGCTGCAAGAGCTTGCTGAAAGAGACTGAGTGGGAATGATTTGAGAGTGTAAGAGGATTTGAAATGGATCGTGCTGAGAAAGAACAACAGATCGAAGAGCTTGGAAAGCACTTCGCCAAATCGGCTGTTGCGTACTGTGCAAATTACCGCGGGTTGTCCGTTACTCAGATCACTGACTTGCGAAGAGAGCTGAAGCGGTCAGGTGCAGTTGGGTATGTTGTGAAGAATACCCTCGCGAAAGTCTCAGTAGATCGTTCACTTACTGAAGCGGATGAACAGCAGAGGGAGAAGTTGAAGGGCTTGTTCGAAGGACCGAGCTTTCTTGTGTTTTCTCCTGAAGATCCTGCTTCTCCAGCAAAGATTTTAAAGAAGTTCTCTGAGAACCACGAGTGCTTTGAATTGAAGGGCGGGTGGTTCGAAGGTGGCTTTGTTGATGTCGAAGGGGTGAAAAACCTTTCCAGTCTTCCAAGTCGCGAAGAGCTTTATTCGAAGTTGTTGTCCATTTTCAATGCGCCAGCAACAAAAGTCGTTCAACTTCTTCAGGCCCCTGCGAGCCAGCTTGTTCGTACGTTGGAAGCCTACAGAGCTAAGTTGGAGGGATAAGTTTCGTTTCGCCCGGTTTTTGCGGGATAGTTTTTCACACCTCGGTGAGTGGAGAGGGTGGATGACGGATCCAGTGGAAACGAGTTTTTTTCTCGAAATTTCGGAAAAAACGGAAGAAGGGTTGAAGAGAAGAAGGGGTTCGGGAGTGTTTTTTGTCTGATGAGGACAGATTTTAATAGGAGAGAAACATGAGTGCCACTTATGAAGATGTAGTTGAGTTCATTAAGGGAATGTCCCTGATGGATGCAGCGAAGATGGTAAAGCAGCTCGAAGATGAGCTCGGAGTGACTGCAGCAGCTCCAGTAGCGATTGCCGCTGGTGGAATGGTTGCTGGTGGCGGTGCTGAAGCGGCTGAGGAAAAGACCGAATTTGATCTTAGCCTCGAAGATGCCGGCGCAGAGCGAGTCAAGGTCATTAAGGTCGTTCGAGAGATCACCGGTCTTGGGCTTAAAGAAGCAAAAGATATCGTTGACTCTGCTCCAAAGGTCCTCAAAGAGGGTCTCAGCAAAGACGACGCCGAGTCATTCAAGAAGAAGCTCGAAGAAGTTGGTGCCAAGGCTGGCATTAAGTAGTTTTATACTACTGTTTTACGCCTAAGGCGGGAGTGAGTCTCTGGGCAGGCGGGGTTGCCCAACTGCCCAGAAAGTCATATAACCTCCTGTCGACAGGTGGGCCGAAAGCGGATTGCTGCGGCGAGCGGCGCGTATGCGGGTGGTAACATTCGTTACGGTGAGTCCCCTCTGCTTTCGGGAGGGTATCTTCTTAGAGGGTGCCTCTTTTGGGGGCGCTTGACGGTTTGATTCCCGTTTCCTTTGTCGTGTTGGATCATTGTTGGATGGAGTGGCTCGCTGAAGCGACCCTACCAAACTGATCACGTAAGGATAAGGAGCTGTTCTACTTCCCCCTTGAAGGTCTCTTCTTCGATTTCTGTTTTCCGTCTCGCACCAAAGCGCCTTGCTTTGTTTTGAGAGATGGCACTGCGGGAAAGAAGTGAAAACTTCGGGGTGTGTTTGGGGAGTAGGCTATCGCGTAAATCGCGCATAAACCGACTGGGTCGAATTGTACATCGTCGTATTTTACTTGTCGTAGTTTACTTCGTTGTACGGTACGCGGTCGAAATGGGCGCGGTTTCGTTCTTGCAAAAAGCGAGTGCATCCTCAGATTGACTCTTCCTATGAGTCCTACAGGAGGCACTTCAAATGCGCAAGTACAGATTCTCTGTCGGCACGAATGGACATTGCAATTTTTGTAAGTCCAAGCATTTCAGAGCACGGGGCGGTTTCTGAAAACTCTTTGAAGAGTTTTCAAGTGGGGTCAAAGAACAAATACGAGACGGGCGAGCGTAGTTGTCTTATCACATCGAATTTTCAGTGGCGCACTTTTCTTTCCTTCGGCTGGGTCTCGA
>JAGRAO010000254.1 GCA_020434565.1 Bdellovibrionales bacterium | reverse complement strand
TCAGGAACGTGGCGTCGATTTTGACTCCGTTCGCCTCGATTCAATCCTTGAAAATTGTGATGCTCTTTCGTCGATTCTTCAGGGCAGGGACACTCAGCTTCGAAAAATCGTCGGGACCTGGCTTGAAGGGCGCGAAGATATGCGCGAGACTCTCAAGGATGCTCTCGTCGCTCTAAAGTAAAGTCTCTCTCCCAGTGGTAAAATCAGCCACATCCTGCTACAAAATCCCATCCTGTCTGTACGAGCCTTTAGTATCGGAGATGCCCAATTGGACACGCGAAGAGACGTTGCGGAACTCTTGAAAGAAGCGCTAGGAGCGATTGAACTCCAAAATTCAGTGGACGCTGTATACGGCATGTTGGAAGTCCCGAAGGACGCGGCCCATGGCGATTGGGCGTTTCCGTGTTTTACCCTCGCTCGGGAGTTAAAGAAGGCACCTCCACTGATTGCGAAAAGTCTTTTTGAAGAGTGCCAAAAGCTTGTTTCTCGCTTCCCCAATGTTTCAGGGGTATCCGCACTTGGCCCATACTTGAACTTTCAAATTGAAAAGAGCGCTCTTGCGAAGTTCCTCTTGTCTTCGTTACTGGGTGGAGAATTTCTTGCTGCTCGCCCTGAAAAGGCGGATCGAATAATGGTTGAATACTCGCAACCGAATACACACAAAGCATTCCATGTAGGGCATATTCGAAACGCCTCGCTCGGTGACTCAATTTCGCGGCTTTTTCGTTGGGCTGGTTACAGCGTATTGCAAGCGAACTACCTCGGTGATGAAGGGACTCACGTAGCACGTTGTCTCTGGTATTTTCAGAATTACTACACCGGGGAGGTACCGACTGAGAATCTCGGTGAGTTTCTGGGTGAGCTCTATGTGCGCGCAACCGAGATGCTCGATCTCTCCGTTCTCACGACTGTCCCGTACCAAGGGGTCCTTGCAGCGAAAGTCTTGTCAAAAGAGGTATGCGCAGAAAAAGGAGAACTTCATGTGGTCCGGCTCTCTCTTGGCAACGAGGAGAAAACCGTTCTCACCGGTGGGACCGGGTTCTCCGTTGGGGATTTCGTTCCTTACGCAATCCCGGGAACGAAAGTCGCAGATCGACAGGTATCTATCGTGACGAAATTTGGAGTCACGAGCGAAGGAATGATCTGCTCTGATAAAGAGATAGGCCTTTCGGAAGATCCCTATAAGGTGACAGTGCTTCCGCCGGGCACTCCAGAAGGAGCCTCGCTTGTCGAGTTGTATCGAACGGAGAGCGTTCCGGCAGGGAAGGGAGTTCTCGAGATGCTTGCTGAGCGACAAAAAGAGGTCGGTTCAGTGCTCAAAAAATTGGAAGATGGAGATGAGAGTACCGTTTCGCTGTGGCAGGAGACGAAAGAGTGGTCTCTTGAAGAGTTTCGGGACAATTACAGATGGCTTGATTGTCATTTTGATCACTGGTTTTTTGAGTCCGAGTTCGGAGAGGCGGGAAAGGAGCTTGTTCGTACCTATCTTAAGAAGGGGATCTTTCAGGAGGATGATGGGGCAGTCGGGGCAGACCTACGCGAGTATGGGCTCGGTTTTTGCCTTTTGATCAAACGAAATGGAACTGCTCTCTATGCGACGAGAGACCTTGCTCTTGCTCAGATAAAATTTGAAAAATTTAAAATCGATCGTTCGATTTATCTCGTTGATGCAGCCCAAACACTTCATTTTCAGCAGGTGTTTAAATGCCTTGAGCTCATGGGATATGACCAGGCGAAAAAGTGCTTTCATCAGTCGTATGCGCAGGTAGTCCGTCCTGATGGGAAAATGAGCAGTCGAAAGGGGAACGTGATTTTGTTCTCGCAACTCAAAGATCGCTTGAACGAGAAAATACGCTCAGAGTTTCTCGAGAAATACGTTGGAGAGTGGAGTCAAGATGAGATTGAAGAAACGTGTTATCGCATCTCATTGGCTACGATTCGCTATGGAATGCTCAAGCAGGATAACAATTCTCAGATCGTCTTTGACCTCGATGAATGGACCGCTCGAACGGGGAATACTGGCCCGTATATGATGTACGCGTACGCGCGAATCCGCTCGATTCTTCGAGAACTCGGGGCAGTCGACTTTTCAAACGTATCGTATGGAGTGCTCGCGCACCCAAGCGAGATTGAACTTCTTCTTCACATAAACAGCTATCCTGAAACCGTCTTGCGGGCAGCTGAACAACTCGCTCCGAGCCTTGTTTGCACGTATGTCTTTGAGTTAGCCAAAAAATTCAACCGCATGTATCAGGAATGCTCAGTCCTTAAGGCTGAGTCCGAGGAGTTGAAGATAGCCCGTGCCGCGTTGATCGAATCAGTAGCAAAGGTGCTCGCTCACGGACTTGAGCTTCTTGGCATCAAGACCGTTGAGCGGATGTAGCTTGAGCATCGCAACGCTTCCGGAATTGACCGTTGCCAGAACTCCATTTTCGTAGCCCTCTGCAGAAAGAAAGGCGAGAGTTGAAGGTTACTTCATACTCCCGCCCTGGTAGCAGAACGTAGGTAGAGCGAATAAAATCTGTTTTACCTTCTCTCCTTGAAGGCCGATGAACATTCCGTGTTAGAATCCGAGAGCTGTCAAAAGCCTCGTGAAGGTCCCGAGCTTTGCTCGCTGTGCTCCGGAGATGCCCCTGGATGATGCGGTGGGATAGGCTTCTATGATCGAGGTCTCACCGGCATTTTCGCTGTTGCGAAAGGAACTTGCTAGCCTCGCCAATGTTGAGCCATTGTCATCAATACTATCGCTTGCGATAACGAAATTTACTCTCGTCGGCTCTGGTTGGGATTGAATGTATTCTCGATCTGGTCTGCTTCCTGAAGCAGGCCTATAGGTACCACTGCTTCCTCTCGGGGAGTTCTTTTCCCAATCAGGTAAGTTTGACTGCATAAATTTTCCTCTCTCTCACCGTCTTCAAACGGCCTACCACCCACGTGCGCGTCAGCACGCTCTTCTCAAGTTAAAACCGAAGCAAATCCTGTACCATGAGATGCAGGTTGCTTGTGGGGGTACCGGTACCCGAGAAACGAAAGTGCACGGCTAATATATTGAAATTATGTAATATTTGGCGAAGCGATCTCGCCTCGAAAGCGGAAGAGGGTTCGACTCAAAGCAAGAGAAATCACTAGCTTCATGCGGTTCGAAGTAGCTTCCCACTCTATAGTTTGCTCGAGCATGTGCCGTTGGATGAGAGAGTAGTCGAACGCAGAATTGCTGCTGGTTTGGAGTCCTATCGGGGGAGAGGATGACTCAAGGTGTAATCGATCAATTTCAGGAGCTGTTTGAGCAAGCGAGATCCGCAGTTTCGAACGGTCATAATTCTCACGCCAAAGAGTTTATCCGTAAGGCCTTTCCCCTAATAGAAAGTATGGAAGACGGCCCTCGGAGGACGAGTGAGGGTGCTCTCTGCTTATTGCTTGGAGAGATCTCTTTTTTAGAGAGCGACCTTCAGGATGCCGAATCTCACTTTCGCTCTGCTTTGAATGCGCTGCATGGGCAAGAAGAAGTTTCTGGTCTCCTTAACCCGGCAGTACTCGGATTGGCGCGGACAATGGCTGGTCGTGGCGAACATCGAGAAACACTGATGCTTGTTCGGGATCTGCTTGTATCTGCCGACCTCTCTCCGCAACTTCGTACGCTTGCAGAAGACCTGGAACGGTCATCGTTGCTGGTCCTGGGTCGTGTGAACGAACTGAAGGGAGCTCAGGAAAGTCTGACCGAAGAGAGCGAAGTAGGGGTAATGCTCGCTGCCGCGAAAGCTGCGCAACTTGAAGGAGAGTTAAGCGAGGCGTTGAGGCTCCTTTCTCAAGCTGAGCACTGTTCACAATATTTCTCAGATTCGTTTCGTGAGTACGCAGGATCGTTCCGAATTATTCTCGCGGAAACACTTTCTGATGCTCGAAGGTTCGCCGAGGCCGAAGTCGCCTACAAAGAGGCAGTGACTGAGCTTGAGGAACGCTACGATGCCAAGCATCCTGAGCTTGCGCTTCCACTGTGTGGATTAGGAGAGATCTGCTTGCTCCAGGGAGAAGTTGATGATGCAGAGAAGTTTTTTCTCGTTGCCCATGACCTTCTCGAAGATCGCTACGATACCGATAAAGACCTTGTAAAGGTCTGTCTCATGCTTGCTTCCTTCTATCGTGATGTCCGGAGCGATTACGAAGCGGTCGAGCGATATCTTGCCAAGGCGATTTACATGGCCGAGGCACTTCCGCTTTCACGTGAATTTCCGATCTCAAATATTCGTTGGCAGCGTGGGCGAAATCTGATCCAGCTCGGTCAACTCGAAGATGCTCAAATTGAGTTTGAGCTTCTCTTGGGTCAGGAGGGGGGGGAAACCCTACTCACTCCAACGCAATTGGAAGGGATCGGTATTTCGAGTCATCTCAATGGAAAGTTTGATCTTGAAACGAAGTGTTTTGAGCTTGCTGCGCGCCATCCTGAGCTCTCATCTGTAAAGAAGAGGAAGCGAAAGGCAGATATCCTGACACACTACGGTGCCTGTTTGTATCGGGCTCACCGTTTTGTCGAGGCGTTTGATGCTCTTAATGAGAGCTTTCAACTCCGGCAGGAAACGATGGACGATTCGGATAAAGCATTTCAAAAGTATAGAAAAGCTATACTGGGCGAAACTCAGGTGCTTGAGATCGCTTCTCTCGAGTTGCCGGGAATGCGAAAGACAAGGCGTTCGACTGATGGATTCGTGAACCTTCCACGGGTTCATATGCGGGCGACTTATGAGTTTTATCGAGAAAGTCGAGAAACTGAGCGTGCGCTTCAGGTTCTCCAAAGTCTCTTGCAGGCTCACGAAGAAGAAAATGACGACGGCCGACTTCGGGGCGACGTCTCCGAACTCGTTGAACAGTTGGGCCTCGGACGAGCGTAATCCGCATCTTTCACGAGTAATCTGCTGTAGAGAGATACTCTCTTTCCTTGTGAAGAGTCTCCGGCTGGGGCTTCCTCCTTGTCCTTGTCCTTGTCGGTCAAGTCCTGCTCCTCATCCTTGTCCTCGTCCTGCTCTTTATCCGTGATCTGTTCTCGGTGATCAGAGTTCAGGAATCTGACCTGAAGATTCTCCCTTAAAAGACCTCGCAGATTCTCTCGGGGCACATCTCTGCAAACTCATGCAGGCCTGCTGAGCGGTCTATCCGGAGCGGCTGCTGGGGC
>JAGRAO010000253.1 GCA_020434565.1 Bdellovibrionales bacterium | reverse complement strand
TGAAGAATATACCTGCTTGGTTACTTCCAGGTGTTGGAGGGTTACTGCTTGGGCTACTCGCTGTTTCGTACGGTGCCGTTCCGGGGCTTTCATATGACCGCATCCCTCACGTCTTTGGTGTCGGCTACGAAACAATTGAGAGGGCACTCCTTGGAGAGCTTTCTCTGCAGCTCGTTCTTGTTCTTATAGCGCTAAAAATTGTGAGTACCTGTATTACCCTCGGCTCGGGAGGTTCCGGTGGTGTGTTTGCTCCCGGGCTCTTTATCGGAGCGATGGTGGGTGGGGCGTTTGGGCTTGTTTGTCACGCACTGTTCCCAGACATATCTGCTCCGGCAGGAGCGTATGCTCTCGTAGGGACTGGAACATTCTTCGCAGCGATGAGTGGGGCGCTCGTAACAGCGATTCTCATGTTGTTTGAGCTTACTGGCGCTTATCAGATTATTTTGCCGCTCATGGCCTCAGCGGTCATCAGTACCTTTCTCTGCCGGTATCTTCTGAAAGGAGAATCGATTTACACCCTGAAGCTGACCCGCCGAGGGATCTCGCTCGTTCACGGAAAAATCTTAAGTTTACTTCGTGACGTGACGGTGATGCGCGCTATGCAGCCATCGGTCCACGGAATCCCTGCCACGATGAGTTTTGCGGAGCTCGAGCGAGAGTTTGAGCGAAACGAGCATAGAAACTATCCTGTGCTCAATGCCGAAGGTGCGCTTTGTGGGTTCGTTACGGGGAGTAGTTTCAAGACACTCCTCAGTGGTCCGAACAGACCAACTCCAGAGACTCCTGTCACTGAGATTGCACTCACAGATCCGCTTACAGTGAGTCCTGATACTCCAATCGGCGAAGCGTTACGGCTTTTCTCTGCCCGTGGAATTCATGAGATGTTGGTAGTCCCCGAGTCGGAGCCACATCAACTTTTAGGACTCATCCGAGATTTTGATATTACACAGGCGTATAACTTGGCGTTGATTCGACAACGTGGTGCAGTTGATCCCGATGGACCGAGTGAAGCCATCCGAGGGAAGGGGACGTTTGTTGAAGCTCGTATCCCTGCTCTCTCATCGGTTTGTGGAAGGAGTTTGAAGGAGCTCTCGGGTGTCCTTCCACGTGAGAGTCTCCTCATCTCAATTCATCGACATGAGCGCCTCATCGTTCCTCGTGGAGATACTCTTCTTGAATCTGGAGATCTCCTCCGTGTCTTTGTAAAAAGTGAATCTATCTCTCAGGTCTTCTCAGCGCTTTTTCGGCAAGGCCAAATCGTGCCTGAGCCTCCTCTAACCCCTTGAAAGTCCATGACTTTGTCGACTCTTTAGCGAATTCGCTTAGCTCGTTAGGATATCGCCCAGCCCTTTTCTCGATGATTCGTGTGCTGGAGACCCTGTGAACGAAGAGACTCGTTGCATATTGTGCATGGCAAATGCGCTTTCACCTGAGCGTGTTTGTAGCGCGTGCGGTATGCGCGAAAGCGACTATCACCATCCTCTCGTAGCGCTGCCCCTTCGCACGATTCTCTCTGGCCAATACCTCGTTGGTCGGGTCCTAGGGCAGGGTGGATTTGGTATCACCTACCTGGGAATTGATCTCCGATTAGAACTTAAAGTTGCCATCAAAGAGTTTTTTCCGACCTCTTTGTCTAGTAGGAACGCAAATTCCACTACTCTCTCGGTTCACGAAGGTGATTCTCGGGAGCACTTTCAATATCATCTAAAAAAGTTTCTCGAAGAGGGAAGAGCGATTGCTCGCTTCAATGATAACCCGTGCATTGTTTCCGTCTTGGGCTTTCTCGAAGCGAACAATACGGGCTACCTCATTATGAATTATCTTGAGGGACGTACCTTAAAAGAATTCCTCGCTGAGCGAGGAGGAAAGATTTCGTATCAAGAGACTGCTGACATACTCGCTCCGGTCATGGATGGACTTGCTGAAGTGCATAAACACGGGCTTCTTCACAGAGATATCAGTCCTGATAACATTATGATTACCAACGAAGGTCAGGTGAAACTCTTTGATTTCGGCGCTGTTCGTATTCTTGAAGAAGAGCAACAAAAGAGTGTCGCTGTCGTCTTTAAGCGTGGGTTTGCGCCGGAAGAGCAGTATCGCGGAGTTGATCAGGGACCCTGGACCGATGTGTACGCGCTGGGCGCAACGTTTTACACCTGTCTGACCGGATGTCCACCGCCTGATTCCTTGCAGCGCCTCTCTGGATCGACCATGCCATCAGTCTCTGATCTCAGAAAGGACTCAGAAGTTTCTGCGCGGGTGGAAGCTGCACTCCTCAAGAGTCTCGCAATTAAGGCTGCCGATCGATATCAGAGTGTTCGAGAGATGCAGCATGCACTGATCGGCGAAGCTCCTCTTCCGCCTCCACCGATGCCCGGTCCCATTCCCGGTCAAATATCTCAACCAACTCGGCTTCATTTTTCCCCGAATACCATCAGAGAGAGTATCTCAAAGTATGTT
Source organism: Bdellovibrionales bacterium (assembly GCA_020434565.1). GTDB lineage: Bacteria > Bdellovibrionota_C > UBA2361 > UBA2361 > RFPC01 > JAGRAO01. The sequence continues at coordinate 2,727 of JAGRAO010000253.1, read as the reverse complement.
CGTCCGTTAACCGAAACTGAAGCTGGAAGGCGAAAGTTTCTCCTGGGAAGCGTCGCAACGCTCTTTCTCTTTATCGTCCTTGTGGTTTATGGCCTTACTGGGATCGATCCACTCTTTGTTGGGCACTGGCAGATGCAGGTCAATGAAGGAGGCCACATGTGGGATTGGAGATTTGATGTGGCGCGTTCGGGGAACTTTAGCTTGTCGACTGACTTTTCGTATGACGGCAAATTCGATGTCTTTCGTAACGGTTCGTGGCGGAGTCAGAAGGGAATGCCGAGTGACGGAACGTATAAACTCCCAGATGAGGGCACCATGGTGTTTTCGGGGCCACCCCTTGCTGGATGGGTTGGAGAGCTGAACTATACTCGTACTTCGCCCGCTATTTATGGGCCGGATGGAAATGTCTATTACACGGGAACTTGGGAAAATAGTGATACGCTCGTTCCGGGAGTTCCGGGGAAGCGCACGCTGACGATCCGGGATGATGGGACGTTCACCCTCACTGCACACTATGCGGCTAAGGGCTCACTCGAAACGAAAGGCAATGCCTATAAAGCAAAGTATGATTTTGGGGGAGTCGTAGCTCGTGGTACCTTCTCAGCGCTTCCGAACAACGATGCTTCTCTCTTCGTTCAGGAGAATGGAAAACCACCGGTCGTTTGGACAAAGATAATTGAATGATAGTGATGTCGGTAGAGTAAGCGGTATGTCAAAGAAAGTCTTTACAATCGGGCGTGGAGAGAACTGTGACATGGTACTTGCTGACCCTTCAGTGAGCCGGATGCACGCTGAAGTCACAGTCGAGTCACCTTCCCGGCTCAATATAAAAGATTGCAAGAGTACTCGAGGCACCTTTGTTTTAAGAAACGGGAGAGCCGAAAAGATACTGCATGAGACGATCTCATCGCACGAGACGCTCAGGTTCGGAACGATGGATATGGCGGCTTCGGAACTTCTGCGAGTCTTCTCTCCCGCTGGCGGCACTCCTGATGGTCAAGGTCGAGGACACTCCGGAAAGCGAATTCGATGTGAGTGCGGAGCCGTTCGCCTCGCTGATCAACCGTGTAGCGAATGTGGAGCAAGATAGGTGGACGAACAATACAAACAGATGTTTCAGTCTCTCTACGAAAGGCCGGATAGGAGGTCGGTATGGGGTTTAGCTCTGCTGGCAGCGCTTCTCTTTATAGCACTCGGGACACTCCTGTTGTCGGGAACGCGGATGGGTCGCCTTGTGTTCGACCTTGGTGGGAACCTTTTGCCGTATCCCTTTACGATTCAGAATTTCACCCACATCGCTTTTTTTCTTGGCCTCGCAGAGATCTTTGTGCGCTGGAGGTCCGCTGAGCACGAACTGACTTTTTTTGACCAGAAACTCCTCCCTGAAGACGATGAGACCGTGCTCGAGAAGGCGGATCTCGGTCCGCTTCGGAAGAACATCGTTGGCCTTTATGACGAAGAGCGAGGATTTCTCCCCTCCATGATTAACCTCTGCATCTTGCAGTTTCAGTCGGGACGATCGGTGGATCAAACGGTGGCAGTGATGCAGGGGAGTCTCGATCTCCTTCAGCACCGAGTTGATCTGAGGTATAGCCTCATTCGGTATCTTGTGTGGTTCATTCCAACGCTTGGATTCCTTGGAACGGCTATGGGGATCGGAGCTACTCTGGCAGCGGTGCCAGCTGATGGAAATGTCCAGATGCCGCTTCTCGCATCTCAGCTGTCGGTCGCTTTTGATACCACAGTAATGGCACTCATTTGGAGCGCCATCCTCGTATTTCTCTTCCATTTTGTACAAGAACGTGAAGAGCTCGGGGTGAACCTGGTAGGCACCTACACTCTTCGAAACCTGATCAATCGCCTGTACGCTGGATAGATTTTTATGCGTCCGAAAAGTCGAGATCTAAATGTCTTTGGGCTCTCACTGCTCGACGTGATGTGCGGTGCGCTCGGCGTTTTTCTCTTTCTTTTGCTGGCAGTTCTCTCAAACGAAAAGGATAAGCAAGATCCGCTGACTCTTCGTGAGCGAGAAGAGCTGCGGGAGTTGCGAGAGGAAAATCCCAAACTCAAAAATGAGAATACCGATCTTCGCGACCAGAATAGTGATCTTCACGACGAGAACGAAGAGCTTCGAAAGAAGCAGGGTTCGGTCTCTGAGGAGCGCGATACGCTGAGGGCTCTCTCAGTTGTTATGTCGTGGGAAGGAGCAGGGGTGGATATGGATCTCTGGCTTCGCGCTCCTGATGGACGGTGGTTTGGGCCAAAGATTGAGTATCGAAAGGGGGTAAGGACTGCAAGCAGAAGCGTGGATGAGTGGGAAGGGCCAAACTGGGAGAGCAATATCTTCCCGAGGGTCTCCGAAGGAATTTGGAGTGTGTGTTTCAGAATGCAGAGTAAGCCTCCTGCCTCAGGACAGGTGACGGTTCGAGGTTTTCTCTTTGCGAACTTCTCAAAAGATTATCAGGTCACGTGGCAGCTCGGGAGCGCGTATCCTGCCGAAGTCGGAAAGACGTATCTCTGGATGACTTTTGAGCATAAAGACGGAAAGCTCACCTATTTCGAGCTCTCGGATGAGGAGAAGCAGTCTCTTGAAGCAAAATTTAACAATGAAGGATCTGGTCCTCCTGAACTGCTGTGGGAGCCTGGCGAAAAGGAGAAGCGCGAGAAGGAACGGCGTGAAGAAGAGGAACGCAAAAAGAAGGCGAAAGAAACCGAGAAGCTCTCGGA
>JAGRAO010000252.1 GCA_020434565.1 Bdellovibrionales bacterium | reverse complement strand
GAGAGATGAAATTCGCAAGTACTCGCAATCCCGGACGAGGTGTCGACCTCTCACTCGCCGTTATGCAGGGGCTCGCTCCCGATGGCGGCCTCTTTATGCCTCAAGAATTTCCCTTGCTCACCGAAAGAGACCTCGCCTCTCTTCGAAAGAGCTCATTTGCAGAGTGCGCCGAAAGAGTTCTCTCTCCGTTTCTCGTGGACTCTTTCAGCAAGGACGAAATCTCCTCTCTCTGTGCCGATGCATTTTGTTTTGATTGCCCCGTTATTGAACTCGAAGACTCTCTCTATGCTCTTGAACTCTTCCACGGTCCCACTCTTGCATTCAAAGACTTCGGCGCGCGGTTTATGGCCCGAATTATGGCTCGCATGGTGGCGGAAACGGCGGCAAGGGCTACTGTACTCGTTGCTACTTCCGGAGATACGGGAGGGGCAGTTGCAGATGGATTTTACCAGGTACCCGGAATTGACGTGATTGTCCTGTACCCAAAGGGTCGAGTGAGCGAAAGACAAGAAGCGCAGTTCACCACTCTTGGAGAAAACGTTCACGCCTTTGCAATCGACGGAAGCTTCGATGATTGTCAAAGACTCGTCAAAGAGAGTTTTCTGGACTCTCATTTTCGAGCCGAATGGGGACTCACCTCCGCTAACTCGATCAATATCGCACGGCTCCTCCCCCAGTCGACCTACTACTTTTGGGCATGGAGTCGCCTCCCTGGAAACTCACAACCACCGATATTCTCGGTCCCAAGCGGGAATTTTGGAAATCTTACTGCAGGCCTCTTTGCTCAACGAATGGGGCTCCCTGTTCGTCGCTTTATTGCCTCTACCAACGTGAACGACGTTGTTCCCGAGTTCCTCCTTGGAGGGAAGTTCTCTCCTCGACCTTCTCTCCAAACGATCTCAAACGCGATGGATGTGGGAAATCCAAGTAACTTTGAGAGGATGCTCGCCCTCTTTAATGGCGATGAGACACTTCTGCGATCTGCACTGCTCGGGAAATCGTTCCCTGATGAGAAGACAGAGAACGCGATTGGCGAACTTTACCAAAAGTACCGCTACGTCGCAGACCCTCATTCTGCAGTAGCGTATTTAGGAATTCGCGATTGTTTCGCTCCAGAATTATCCCCAAAAATCTTCCTGTGTACGGCACACCCCTCAAAATTTCCGGAGGTTACAGAGAAAGTACTACGTCAGCGGATTGATATCCCGCGCTCTCTTCAAACACGCCTCGAAGGGCCAAAGGTCGTTAGCGACTGCAGCTCAGATCTCAAGACATTTCGACAGAGAGTAGAGGGAGTTCTTGAACGAAAAGGGTGAACTGCCTGAAGCCTAGCCAGACTGACTTCCGGAGAAGACTGGATTGAACGGAGTCACCGAAACAGTTCCGCCCTGAACCGGATTACTTGAAGAAGTATTTCCGCATGGTGTGTTCGTCGAGCCCAGCACTCCCAAGGGTTGCGGAGCGATATTGCAAGGTGGCACAACAACAGCCGCGGCTGTTTCTTCGATCCCGCTCGTTACCGAGCCACCCGAAAATGCATAAGTGACATCTGCTGGCGGATTGAGAAGACTCGATCCGAAAAGACTCAGAGATGGGATCATCACGACGCACAAGATAGCGATGATCGCCGCCACCTCTGAAAGGTAAGCTCCAAACTGAGAGACTTTTTGAAAATTGTTTATCACGTTTCCCTCTCTCCCCGTATCCTCAATCAGAGCCCTTCTGATCCACAAAAAGAAGCGATACGAAATTCCCCTCGGACAAGGCTAAATGTGCCAATTGCTCATTTTTATGTTGTCCGCTAGGCCACCTGTCACATAAGCCAAAACACGCCCCACTCTTGAGGAGTAAGGACTACACCACTGCAAATCTCACCTCTCATTGGCACAGGTCTTGCCTCTCACAGAGCACTCGCCCATATTTCACTTGGAAAGGTCCTCATGCGCTACTCTTCTCTTCTCGCTGTGTGTTCTTGGCTCTCACTCTGCGGTTTCAGCCTCGTCACTTGTTTTCTCTAATGCTTGATATTTCATAACGTTAGTCTCGTTTTACCTCTGTTTCGGTTCCTCTATGAGAAGGGCCGCATATTTTCTTCGGCATGTAACTTGCTGCTTTCCGGTTGTGTTCCAACCTTGAGGGACATCCTCTGGAGAGAACAACAGTGTCAGACGAACGAAAACTTGGCCGACGCGCGGCCCTGGTAGATCTTCTCTATTGGGATCACACTCTCTCGAGCGCCGTGCTCAGAGATTCCATGCTCGCTCGAATAGGAGCTCAGCAACTCCCGTGGGGGCTTCACAAAGATTTCCCATATGGAATACTCGGCTCTTGGGTAATGGCAGTTCTCTCTGTTTTTGCGGTGTTCGCTACCCACGAAGGGAACCTCCTGCTCGCCCTGTGTTCAGCCGGCACCGCCTTCCTCGTTCTTGGGGCTGTGGCTTGCTATACAGTCCAGAAGCAGTCGAGTATTCAACAGGCCCGGGTCCAGATTGCTGAAGCCCTTGTAGAACTCGAAACTCAGCGCGGACTTCTCTCAAACTATCTCGAAGCGCTTGACCGAAGAACGAGCCGCTATTTCCACGTCGTCACGACGAGTAAGACTACTGCCTACGCAATCTTGAACCAGATTTTGAGCGAGATAGATCTTTTGCTTGAAGAATCTTCAAAAACAAAAGACGTACGGTGGCTGTATGAAAGACTGAGTAGGTCAATCACCGTCTCCGAAGGCTATGTTTCGGGTAAAGGGAAGGATCACAAAATCCCCCTTGCGCAGCTAAGTTTTGTAGTAGCCGATATTCAGCAACTGCTCGAGGAGGGGCTGGACGAACTCGAACACGAGATCAATCACTTCAAACAGATCCAACTCGCTCAGCAGCGTCACGAGCGGGAGCTCCTCAAGACTCACTAGAGGAATCCGTCCCTTCTCCATCTTGCAAATAAAGCTTTCCAGAAGTCCCTAGACCAAACGGGGTCACCCGATCAAATTCCTGCTGAGCCTCTCGAAGCCGTTTAAGAGCGACTTGGATCATCTGCTTTTCCGGTGCAACTCCTTGCTCCCTGTTCTTAAGGGCGATGCCTCGAAGTTCTCGTTGAAGATCGGCTACCACTCGCTCCGTAATCTCGATATGCTCCTGCTCGTGAGCCGCAAGAGCCTCTGCGAATGCCCTCCATGAGGCACCTGCCACTCGCTCTGCCTCTGGTGTTGGAGGAATCCATCGAGGGAACAGAACCGAGAAGCGGACAGAAACCACCGCCTTCTCAAAGAGAGGGCGATCTCCTTGCCGCGGCCACTTCCAGGAGAACTGCCACGAGGTTTTGGCAACTTCACTCCGCTCAGCTCGCGCGATCCGAAGCGACTCTTGTCGAAGCGACCGCCGAATTGCAGAAATGGTCAACCCGGTTAAGTCATAATAAGTTACTTCGATATGAGGGGCACTTCGGGCCGAGGCTAGGGGATCGGCGAAAGAAAATTCTTCCGCGACAACAGAGCACCCTCCACACGCCAATACGATCGAGAAGAAAAATATTGCTCTACTGAATAATGAACTCAAGAAAGTACACGTTCGTGACGGCCTCCTCATCTAATCCAGTAGCGTCATTTATCGCCTCAACAAGTTCTTCTTTTAGGGCTTCTTTTCCATCAGAGGTAAGAAGCTCTTGAGGACTCTTGGCAGCGAGAACGAGAATAACCGCATCCTTAATCATCGGCTCCCGTTCCCCAAGAACTCCAGGGAGATTCATCTTCTCAGCCTCGTGTGAAGCAGCTCTTGAGGTTGCATACTTGCCAGATGTCACGACATCGGGATCGTATTCAACGAGAAGTCGAGTTTTTAGAAAGCTTGTGTTTTGAGATAGGTTTACGACAAATTCAGGGAGTTCTGCGGTCGCAAGTGAAACATCTTCGACCTCCATTTGGTCGCCTTCGCCTTCTTTCTCGTCTGAACCCCCGAGAAAGAAAAACGCACCCCCTCCAGCAGCAAGCAAGACAACAACTCCAACAATAATGAAAAGCATCTTTTTGCTTTTCGGCTTCGCTTCCTCAGCCTGCCCTTCCGGGGTTCCCTCTTCTTCTTCTGCAGCCATATCCTCAATTCTCTGAAGTTACACAATAATTATACAAAGTTAGAAGGGGGGCACAATAGGAGCATTTTATCCAACTCACTTCAAAGACCTGCGCGGCACCAAGCTTCGAGGCGACCCGGGCCGGTTTCATCGCCCTACATTCCGTGCGAGTATCGACACCGATGAAAGTTTTGATGCTCGCGCCACAACCTTTTTACCAGGAAAGAGGGACACCAATCGCTGTGCGGCTTGCGCTCGAGGTTCTAGCGAAACGGCCTGAGACCGAGATGACCGTATTGACCTATGATGAGGGGAAAAAGATCCTCATCCCCCGAGTGCAGCAGGAACGGTCATTCCTTCCACAGTTTCTTCGTCCAATTCGCCCGGGAATCTCCTGGCAGAAACTCGTTGCAGATATCTTCTTTCTTTTTCGAACATTCTCGCTTCTTGTAGGAAGGAGGAAGGAGCAGTTCGATCTCATACATGCGGTCGAGGAGTCTGTTTTCATCGCCTACATCGCGAAATTGATATTTGGGATTCCTTACATCTATGACATGGATTCATCGCTTTCGCTTCAGGTCTCTGAACGTTGGAAATGGTCGCGCCTCATCACCCCCTTCATGCGACTCTGCGAAAGGATAGTTATCAGGCGAGCAGTCGCGGTTGTTCCTGTGTGTGATGCGCTTGCAAAAATTGCGTTTGGCCATGGGGCGAGGGATCTTGAAATCCTCCACGACATATCACTCCTCGACTTCGAGGAGGCGATTCCTCAACCGCTTTCGCTTCGTGAAGAGTGTCAGGTTCCTTTGCACCTTCCCTTGGCTGTGTATGTTGGAAATCTCGAGCCATACCAGGGAATAGATCTCTTGCTTGAATCGATCGCTTTACACCGACTCGACGGGAAGGGGTCGGTGATAGTGATCGGCGGGACCGAGGAGCATATTTCGTTTTACCGACAAAAGGCGGATTCGCTCGGAATTGCGTCATCAGTTTCCTTTACCGGACCCAAGCCGGTGACCCAGTTGCCCACTATCCTCAACGAGGCCGACATCTTGTTGTCACCTCGTACTCAAGGCAACAACACCCCGATGAAGATCTACTCATACCTGCACTCAGGAAAAGCAATCCTCGCTACCCGGCTT
>JAGRAO010000251.1 GCA_020434565.1 Bdellovibrionales bacterium | reverse complement strand
GCATGTCATCTACGGAATCGCGGGACTGAAGATTCACGGCAAGGTGCTCCTTGTGATTCGAGAAGAACTCGATCAAGTCCGAGCCTATGCTCACGTTGGAACAGGCAATTATCACTCAAAAACTGCAAACCTCTACACGGACTTTGGACTGTTTACTTCCAAAGAGTCCTACACAAGAGAGCTTCTCGATTTTTTTAACTTCCTCACCGGTCGCTCCAAGAAATCGGATTACGAAAAAATGCTTGTAGCGCCGATCAACATGTCGAGTCGATTCCTTGAGTTGATTGGAAAAGAGACTGCGAATGCGAAGGAAGGGCGACCTGCAGAGATAATCGCCAAGATGAATAGCCTTGAGGAGAAGGGGATTATCGAGGCTCTCTATGAAGCCTCGGAAGCTGGTGTGAAGATAACGCTTTTCGTGCGTGGAGTGTGTTGCCTACGTCCAGGGGTCCCGGGGCTGAGCGAAAATATCTCGGTAGTCTCCGTTGTTGGGAGGCTCTTAGAGCATTCGAGAGTCTATTTCTTTAGAAGTGGGGCAGAAGATCGTGCTGATGGGCTTTTCTTTATTGGTTCTGCGGATTGGATGAGTCGAAATCTTCATAGACGAGTGGAGTTGATCGCTCCGGTTGAAGAGCGTGGGCATCGAGAGCGTTTCCTCCGTCTATTTGACGTGATCTCAAATGACCGAGTGCTGGCGTGGGATCTCGATCAAGATGGCTCTTATACTCGCAGACAGCCGCAATCAGAGGGCGAGCAGAATTCTGGAACGCACGAAACCATCATGAAGTTCACAAAGGAGTTCGGTGAAACCTCATTTTGACCGTTCAGTTTTATGGAATTGACCTTGGTGCGCCATGCAATCGCTGAAGACCGAATGGTCTGGGCGCAAAGTGGCAAGCCCGACGGTGAGCGACCACTGACTGATTCTGGTCTCCTGAAAATGAAAAAGGCCGCGGAAGGACTTTCGATAATTCTTGAGCCCCCCGAATGTATTCTCACTAGTCCGTTAAGACGCGCGTATCAAACTGCTGAGTGCTTAAAAGAAGTGTTCCCCCTTGCTCGATTCGTTTCTGAGGAGAAACTTGCAAGTGGTGCAAGCACCGTCCGCGAACTGCTGGAGGTGTTTCTTGAGCACGGGAGACGATATTCGAGAGTCGTTGCCGTTTTTCACGAGCCGGAGTGCTCGCTGGTGTCTGCTGCTCTTGTAGACTCAGAAAATCGAGAGAGCTTTCAATTTAAGAAGGGAGCTGCCGCTTGCTTTGATGAAGTTGGCTCCGCAGCGGTTCTTCGCTGGTATCTCCCGCCGAAAGTATTACGAAATCTTTCTCCAAAGCGGTAACCCGCCTTAGGTTAGGGGACAGTTCCAACTGTCTCCTAACTCTCATGACCTTATGGAACAGTCGGCAGTGACCCTTAATCTTATACCGTATAATTAAGGAAGAATCTTCGTAATTAGCACTTGATTACTGCTGACTGGGCCGTCAGGACCAAGCCCTTCCGAAAAAGTTAGGTTCACGGCGAGCTTGCTTCCCATCTTTATGGAATCAGCCGGGACGCCATTGAGAAGTGTCGCGACGAGAGGAGCAGTCGATGTCAAAGTTTCTTTAAAGAATTCTGACGTTGAGCCATAGTGTCCTTCGCATTTTGTTGGTGAATCAAACTTGAATGAGGCTTTGATCTGCTGGCCGTCCCCGGTAGACAGTTTATCTTGAATTGTCACCTGGGATGTCACAATCGCCGTGACCAAACAGGTCTGATACGAAGATGCAAATGCATCAGACATTCCAACTAAGCTAAAGAGTACAAGAAAATACGCTCGCATATAAATCAAATTCCCTTGATCAAATAAAATCACAATTGAAACGCCAGGCCAGTAACGATTTCTGCGGTATAACGTTGTAAGTGAGGGGGCGAAAACCGCAGGTTTGCGCTCCTGATCTTCCCCCTTTTCTGCGTACACCTCACGCTGCCTCCAGATGATACTGATTTGGGGTTGAATAGTTCAAGCTCGAATGAATTCTCTTGTGATTGAAAAAGGTAACGTAGTCCATGATGTAGGCAGTTGCCTCCGGAAGGTTGCTGAATTTTTGGAAATAGATCATTTCTGTCTTTAGGGTATGAAAGAAAGACTCTGTCCAGGCGTTGTCCCAGCAGTGCCCTTTGCGGCTCATGCTTGGAGTGATGCCATAGCTTTTTACGAGCTGCTGATAGGTGCTCACGGTGTATTCAATTCCTTGGTCAGAGTGGAAGATGGTGTCTTTTGATGGTGGTGAGGTACTCACTGCCATCGAAAGAGCTTCTTTGACGAGATCGAACTTTCGGTGAGAACCATAGGCCCACCCGAGGATCTTTCTCGTGCAAAGATCCATCACCACCGCTAAGTACGTCCAGCTTCCATTTACTCGAATGTATGTAACATCTCCTACCCATATTTGGTTCTTCTGAGTTGGTATACCTCTTTCCAAGAGAAGATTTGGAACGTGAGTGTAGGTGAGATAATTCTGCTTTCTCGGTTTAAAGCGTCTTGTGACCTTTGACGCTATTCCATTCTCCCGCATAAGCCTGGCTACGCGCTTAATGTTGTAGTGCTGACCTCTTTCTTTCAGCGAAGCATGCACCCGAGGAGAGCCGTAGAGTTCTCTATTCTCGGTATGAATAGCTTTAATGTGCTCTACCAGCGCTTCATTCTCTATCGCGCGCTTGCTCCTCGGACGGCGCAACCATGAATAGTATCCGCTTCTGGATACACCAAGCTTTCGGCACAGCTGCGCCACTGAGCACCTATCTGAGTGCTCTTGAATGAACCGAAAGCTTGCTACTTTTTTCCGGGGAAAAGCCTCTCTGCTTTTTTGAGAACGATATTCTCCTCGCGCACTCGCTTAAGCTCTGCCTCTAACTGCTTTATCTTTTTCCGCGCTTCTTCAAGATCTCGTTTCGAACGCGTATCTTTTCCGTTATCTGGTATCTCTCCGTCCTTCATCTCCTTCTTCCACCGGTAGAGCATTATTGGATGGATATCCAGGGCATCCGCTACGCTCCTGCCCTGGATATCCGGGTGATTCGCCAGAGTAACAGCTGTCCACTTAAATTGATAATTATAGAATGTGTGCTTACTCGACTTCGTCTTCATGACTCCTCCCTAACTCGGTTAGGTGAGGTGTCCACTTTTTGGGGGGAGGTTCATCCCTCTCAACTTGTTTGTTAGGTAGCCTATCACAACAAGCTATTCCGAGGTCTTGTTTTTCTTCTCAATCATCCTTGTTGCAGCATGGATGGTCGCCAAATAGAAGTAGAAGATCCAGCTAAGCCAAATTGGCTGGTCGTAATCTGTCTTTTGATTCAAGTTGTGATGCCGAATACCAAAGTTGTTAGCGATTTCAAACAATGCTGCTTCGTCCTTGGTGTTAAGCACTTGCTTAAGTTCAGGCCTTAGAAATTCAAGCACATCGGCCAAATCTCTTATTGCATCACGTCGCTGATCCCAAGAGGAACTGCGTTGTCGGAATTTTTTGACAGCAGTTTCTACTCGCTCAGCAATGTTCTTTGGATCCTCTCCTGGCACATCGACTTGTAACAGCGGATCTAGGCTCCCACCTGGGCGCGTCAAAATCTCTCCATCCTTGGAGAGCTCAAAGCCCTCTCCATAATCCTTAAGAATATCGTTGAGGCTCGCTCTGAATTCATCAGAGGCGGAGCCTTTGATGAATTCAGAAAAGTGATATCCGCAATCGCAGAAACTGTGGTAGTGGCCCTCGTCAATGGGCTGAGAGGCATGGTCATAGAGAAATTCTATCAGGTCGAAAATCTCATCCTCAGTCAACTCTTCTTTGCGCTGCCATATTGGAAATAACCCTTTCCTGCGCAGCACGCGAAATGAATAGAGCTCTACGTCACCAACTGTCCCAGCGATGTATCCATCAGTGCAGTTGATACCGAGTCTCTCCTGGAAAAATCCTTTTTCCTCAAATTCAGTGTAGGAGGTTACGAAGAATTCGCGGAGCTCTTCAAGACTGAGCCCTTCGGATGCATCAAGCTTGCCAGTCCGTACTGAATAATAGCTTCGTTTTCTCATAAACTAAGGTTTTGTGTCTCAAACGGCGGAAAAACGCTATGGCTACCTAACGTTGTAGGGCACCTGGCGAAACCAAAGGTTGAGCTCCAGGTGACCCTGTTTGTTGTACGTCGAATCTAGTAATCAGGTATCAATTACGCAACATCGCGTAACAAGCCTCACCTAGAAGCAGGACCGAAGTAAATCATGAACCCAATCGCAATCATTATTAGGGCGGCAGTGCCCCATGCGAACCAGACAAGAAAGGAAGAAGAAACGACCTTGCCAACGAATCGTCCGAGCGATTTCATCGATTCGCTCTCTTTGAGCATTGGATTCTGTTCGAGATAAGATTCTACATCCATCTCCGGCGCATACTTTTGAATGAGCTCTTTTTGGGTCTGCCTCCGTAAAGAGGTGGGGAGGCTGACTGGTCCAGGAGTGGGGAAAAACACGCTGGCGAATGTCTGCTCTACGTATGCCAATACTCCTAGCAGTAGACTACCTGGAGCCTCATTTGGAACATCTTGAACTTCCGCCCGAAAACTCCAATATGCCTTCGCCACATTAATGAACGGTCCGTTGGCTATCCCGTAATTGTCTTGAACATTTTTGCCGAATACTTCTTTGATTCGACTTTCAGGGCCAAATGTTTTGCCCTGCGCAGCATGGCGAAACAAGCTTCGCATGAGCCCTTCTTTGATAACTGGTAGCACCCTATCCTGATTAGCAGTGACCTGGTCTTGTACTTGAGAGAGCATTATCTCCCGAAGTTCATCAGGCGAGCACATATGCTTATACATTTGGTTTACTGGATCGTTGGTTTTATCTAATTCCCCAACCGACCTGTTAATCTCTTGAATCCATTGTTCGGCATGCATGGTTCACCTCGTAATTTCATGGAACTTCGAGATATTAGCACGGTGAGTGACCCTACTCTAGGAGAGGCTCTCGCCTCACTTCGGGCATCGGTGTTGAATTTGGGCACGCGACGTACAACGGTGTAGCGCAGCGGCGATACAAGTCGCCACCGACTCCCCGGAGATTACCACAAGCTCTCGGAATCGCCTAAGAGTCGCCGTCCGCTGACGCTGTTTGTTATGCGGCTAGCATGGTTTCTTTGCAAAAGATTTTGATATCTCCAATTTTCGAGTTATTCTGGCATGTATGA
>JAGRAO010000250.1 GCA_020434565.1 Bdellovibrionales bacterium | reverse complement strand
GGAACTTTCAAGTGTTATACGATGAGCGTTTCAAATGATGCATAATATATGCATTAAACGAATCCTCCTCCTATGCGCTTGCGCATGGCACCGTTTTTTCTCCTGTTTCGGGAGCGACTTCAAACAAACAAAGGGGCTGCACCTTTTCAATGGGACGTCGGAGTGTCGCCTCCTTGGGGTACGCATTTTCATCTACGAGTTTTTATGAGTTCGGCAAGGAAACCGGCCTTTAGTGAGTCCGTTCTCCCGGACGATAGATGATTTGAAGAGTACTCAGTGTGTGAATCCTGGGTTCAGCCGCCGCAATGCGGTCACCCTTTAGTTGTGTGGTATGAGCATCGGTTTAGGCTCAAACATATCGTCGTTGCGAGCGCAGCGGCTCTTGAATGCGAGTTCTGGAACCCTCGGAAGCATCTTCGAGCGGCTTGCGTCCGGCACGCGCATCAATAGGGCTTCCGACGACGCTGCTGGTTTAGCTATCGCGGATAGCCTGCGAAAAGATGCGCGAGTCCTAAACCAGGCATCTCGAAATGTGAACGACGGTGTTTCTCTGCTCAACATTGCAGATAGTACGCTCAGCAATCAAAAAACTATACTCACGCGACTCCAAGAGCTAGCTACCCAAGCGGCAAACGGAGTGTATTCAAGCGAGCAACGGCGTTCACTTCAGAAGGAATACCAAAAACTCGTCTCTGAGTTTGGAAGGCTCGGCGACAGTGCCTCGTTCAACGGAATTCGCCCCCTCCTTGGAGGAGTTGGGGGGAATATGTCGGAACTCAGCCTTCAAGTAGGTACTTCGGGGCAGACGACATCAGCGCTCAATGTCGGGTTGCAGAATTTTGGGACCTACTCGGGGCGTTTCATCGTTCAAAATGCCAGACACAACCCGAGTACCTACGATGACTCGATGACGCTCGATGCGCTTACTGAATTGTATAAGAACCAACTTGCGCGAGTAACCCTAACAGACTCTCAGGGCACAGAACGTGAGCTTTTAGTGGGTCTCAGGGGTAACTTGGCCGTAACGGTCGGTGCCGACACTGTTCGTACCTACGATCTTATCGTCTATCAGAAAGTGTCTGATACTGGCGATGTAGGACAATCATCCGGTGCTGGGAGTCTTGGTGACATACTTGATGATTCACATGAGTGGGTGCTTGGTGCGCGTGAGGTTTCAAATCTTTCCGTCGTTAACGGATCTTCGACTAGACACTACGGGGCGGCGAACGCCACTCTCACGTTTGACCAAGGAGCTGCAACGGCAGAGCTTCAGATCGATTTCTCGACTTTTGCGTTTGGTGTCGGCGACTTTGATACAGAAACGAGTTTGCACCTCACAGGTCTTGAAAACGAGGCCCAAGCCTTGCAGGCTTTGGATGTCATTGAGCGTCGGACTCTCGAGGTAGCGAAACTTCAGGGAGAGATTGGAGCCGCACAGAGCCGTTTGCAGAGTCTTTTGAATGTGAACGATGCAAAGAAAGAACAGAGCCAGGCTGCTGAGTCTCGAATTCGCGACGTAGACATCGCCTTTGAAACGGCCCGGCTTGTCCAAACGTCGATCCTTCAACAACTCTCCACTTCAATCCTTCAGAGCGCCAATCTTCAACCCCAGCTCGCGCTAACGCTCCTCGGGGGATAGTGACGAACGAGCTGAATCTCTGGAAATGAAAGTTCCCCGGGCTATCAGGATATTTTCAAAGGCCATGCGATGGGACCGAGAAGAAAGGTATGGCCTTCGCCGGCCCAAGTAACTGAGGTTAGGCGACACGGATCTCGGAGACGGCGCAAACAGCTCCCACGGGCTGAGGCAGCTACGGAAGAGTTGGAACTGTCCCTTAAGAAGAGCTAAAGTAAATATATCATTTATTTTAGTATTGCTATCTCTTGTGTTGTCGGGAGCTTAGAGGGATTTTTGTCTCATGACGCCCTCGCTTCAAAGTACCCTGGCTCATAAATGTCCCATAATACAAGAGACCAATGTGCTGGTCGGGGGTTTTGACGGTTATTCCGTCGCGGGAAGTTGAGGCTATGTCAGTTGTTTCAGGGGCGGCAGTAGAGTCACAAGCTGGACTGGAAGTTCGACCATCCGAGTCAGGCGAAATTTCACAACTCAGTACTCTGTCGAATGACAATGAACTTTCGGATTTTCAGCGGGAGTTAGCTGCGGAGGGAACTGAGGATTCCATGCTCGGCCTTCTCGATGAGTCAGTAGCAGATGCTACAGCATCACAAGCTTCGACTGAACCTGAGGCGGATTCGATCCAAGCAGCTCAAACCGAGGTGCGCGAAGCTATCGAAAGTGGAGATCTCGATGCGGCGATCTCTCGTCTTGATCAATTTGCCACCGAGCACGAGGGGAGTGAACTCGCTGATCAGGCGAGGGAGCTCAAAGAAAATCTCGAAGCGCAACAACAGCGTGAACAAGCCAACAGTGTGCGAGGAACAGAAGAAGATCCTCGAGTTGTTGCAATGCGAGAGGAGCAGGAGCGGCTCGAGGGAGAGATTGAGAGACTTGAGCGCCTGAACGGTGGATCAAGACGCCAGATAGATTCTTGGAAGGAAGACAAGTCTCACATGGGTCTCATCGATCGTATTGCTGGAACGACCGGTACGCTTCAGGGTCAAATTGATTCTGAAAAGCGAGAGATAGAGCGGAGAGATGATCAGATCGCTGAGCTTCGAGAAAGGCTCGATCACCAGGAAGAGTTGATCGATGGGCTCAAAACCGCAGAAGATCAGGGGCGAGATCTCGAGCAACAAGCAAGAGAGGCGCAAGAGGCTGGAGACGCTGCCCACGCAGAAGCGCTTCTTGCTCAAGCTCAGGCGCAGTACAACACAGCTCAACAGCAGTTCGAAGTTTTTAGTGAGACAGCAGGCGAGCGCGCTGTTCTGTTCTCTGACCAATATCGTGCTGAGCAACAAAAAGCTATCGAGAGCTACGGAGATATTGTTAAGGGAATTGAAACAACAGAAACCGTTCTCAGGACAACTCAGAAAGTTGCGATTATTGCTGGGGCTACAATTGCGACCGGCGGAACTTTCGCCGTGGTGGGAGGAGGTTTTCTTGCCGCGAGTGGAGCTGCCGTCGCGGTTGGAACCGCGTACGGTACAGTTGTTGGAGGTGCTGCTGCCTTTACTGAAGCCGGTGGACACATCGCATACGGAAACAAAACTGTTGATGAGGCTCTTGGCGATGCGGTTGACCAAACGGCTGACTACGCGAAGGAATCTGCTATCGCCGCCGTTGGAACGGTTGCTGGCGTTGGGGTCGGGGGAAAGGTTGCCTCTGTCGTAGCGGGAAAAGGTGGAAGTGTTGTTCGGACTATCGTCGCAGGGGCAGCCAATGGTGCTACGGCGGGGGGAGCCAGTGCTGTTGTCTCCACAGCTGCAGGAGTTACCGAAGAATACATAGCTGCATCAAACGAGTTCAATGAACTGTACAAAAACTCAGACCTCTCCCCAGAAGAGCTCGCTCAGGAGCGAGAGAAGTTCTTTGCGCAACGCGGGCTTGACCTTGAGGGCATTGCAGCTCGAGTTGGAAAGGATGTTGCTATCGGGGTGCTCGGTGGAGCTGTCGGCGGCTCGATGGCTGCAGGACGAGAGGGGCTAGCTGGTATAAAGGCGCTTGCTTCCGAAGTTGGAGAAAATGCCGCTGACGCTGGAATAGGAATTGGAGTTGCAGCAATAGAGGGAGATCTTTCAACCGAGAATATTACGAGTAATATTGCGGGTGCGGTAATTGGAACTGTTACGGGACGGGTTTCACACGAAGTTCATAGCCGAAAGCAACAGTCCTCAGTGAATGACGGTCCAGTCCCTCTTCGAACGTATCCAGATGATACCTCCGGGGTATCACTCGATCGAAGTACAATTCCTGTTGATGTCGATGCTAAGATTGTCATTGCGGATCCTTCAACTATACGGACTTCTCAGACCGGTGTTGATGGGAGTTCAACAGACCGGCTTGTTCAGAACATGAAGGAGAAGGGATTTGTGGCAGGGGGTGAACGATCCGCGATAGACAACGCCATCGATATTGTCGAGATGCCAGACGGGGCATATTCGTCCATGGACAATCGACGGATTTTAGCTGCGGAAGAAGCAGGTGTCCCGGTAGTGGCCAGGAAACGAGAATACAATGAGGATTTGAGCGGGAAAGAGAGGAAAAAGTTTCAGAAAATGGCCGAAACCATCCGAGATCCTCAGAGGAGGCAAGAGTTGATTGAGAGTGGAAATTTTCAGGTCAAAGTGGGAGAGGACGGTCGAACGAAATTGGTGCCACTCACTTGGGGAGCGGCCCTTGAGCTTCGGGTAGCTACAAATGATCAAGTCGATTTCGTTCAGCAGAGTCCATACGGGTCAGTTGAGGAACGACCTGAGAGAAGGGGGAGCGCTCGTTAGAGAAACTATCAAAGTTGTGAGAGAATACGCTTGCTATGATTAACCATTCAAAAGAGATATCTCAGGTTCGCCCGGAGGTTCCGAAGGAGCTTCGAATAGCGCTTTCTGGTGTACATTGGGAACGATTGATTGATCAGTCGATGTCTAACGAGCGAACCACGCTCATTGCAGTTGATGAGAAATCTGATGTTTTGCCGACCGAACGTGTTTCGGGTGATAGAATTATCACTCTCCCGAGTTCTGTCCTCCTTGCGTCTGGTGCGAAGATCTCTCCTGATCTAGAGGGTGGCGGGTGGATTATCGATAATTTCGATCCGCAAATTCTTACAAGAGAAAGTTCTGGTGGATTGCTGACTCATTCTGCATTCAGTTCCTCGTCGCAATTTGGGTCACTCCTTCCGGCAGCACTAAGACCGGATTGGCTCATCGAATATCCTGCTTTGGTCTCAGAAATAGCGAAGCGCCCTCTCGATCAGCTTTCGGGGTGGATGCGTTTGCGAGGGCACGAATTAGTAGAGAGATTTGAGGGGCTTCGTGAAAGGTATCCAGAGAGAGCCCTCGTCCCTCTCTTTGCGAGAGCTGCAGGAGAGGATCTCCTTTGTCTTGAGCGGGGGAATGGAGATATCCTTGTACAAGTGCATGATTTCGCCGAGCCTGGATTCGAAGGAAGCGCGAAAGTGGGTCCAGTTCATTCTTGGTGGGAGGGTATGGAGCAAAAGCTTGCTGAGCAGTATCAAAGAGCACTTAGCCGAATTGTTCAGGATGAACGGTATGCGCAGGGTTTGGGATGGGGAAAAGCTCGAAAGGGCCAACCAGAAGGAACCGTCGAAGCGCAC
>JAGRAO010000249.1 GCA_020434565.1 Bdellovibrionales bacterium | reverse complement strand
GTCCGAGGAGAGTCTGCGAAAATTGCAGTAAGAGTGTCGCAACTTGCTCGTGTTCGGAAAATCCATGTCGGATTTGCTCTGAGACAAACTCTTCAAGACCGAATCCTTTAGCAATCCCGAAGATAAAAGCAAGAACTGGAACGAGGGAGAGCAGGGTATAGTACGTAAGCCCTGAGGCTTCCAGCGAGAGCCTGGGATCAAAGGCCACCGTGATAGTCTTGAGAAGAGCGACTCGAAACCGATGCCAACGGGAAAGAAGGCCGTGGTCCATATGATTCCTTTTTTGATTGCCGTGTAGTCGCCCCGGAGGTTCTTGCCTTCCAGCCACACCGCGCGGCTCCCGTTTTCGTTGAGAAAATTCTTTTGTCGCTGCACGAGGAGTGTGAAGACTATATCGTTCTCATCTTCGAAGAGCACGAGTGTTTTCAGGACGTTGAGTTTTTTATACCCAAATTCGAGTCTCCGTTTAGGTTTTCTTTACGAAAAGTTCGTATCACGACCAGCAGAATTCCAGCGTAAGACACTAAAGAAACGAAAGAACTCCTCCGATCTTTCGATTGTGAAAAAGTGCAGTGGGGAACTGTCCGACTCTTCCTGAGCCAACGGGTCTCATCGATTGTGAAACGGAAGAGGAAAGAGAGGTGTCGATGGAACAGATTTCGGAGAAGCGATTGGAACGAGCGGTCGAGCACGTATCAGACTATTGGTTTCCAGCCAATCCGAAGCTCGTCGATAAAATTCGAACGCAGCTTCAAGATGACATTCAGACTCCCGATCAATTTCTCGATATATTAGCTACACTGAAGCAAGATTTTTCGCTCTTTCTCTTTGTTTTTCGTGAACTTGTCACTCTTGTAAAAAGGGAAGACAGTAATGTTCAGGTGAAACTCAACCCAATAGAACTCATGCAGTGGGCGGGAGCGGAGCGGCTCATCCAAGTATTTGACCAACATGGTGGCGTAATTTCTCGTCACCGCTACGAAGATTCCGATACCCTTCAGGTAGGTCGAATTCAAGAGATGTTTGTCTCGACAAGCTGCGCGGAGCTTCTTGCTGATAGTTATCACCTAGATTCTGAAGCAGCGTTTTCTTCCGCAGTTGTACGACAGTTTGGGCATGCCCTGATCGCTTGGAACTATCCCGGAATCTACCAAGAGTCAGTATCCCAACTCAATCCGGGAGAGTCTCTCGATCTCCGTATTGCACAGAAACTTGGGTTTTCCCCGGCGTTGCTCGCTCTTCGAGTCATGAATTCCTGGGGTGTCGAGGATTCGTATGGTGCCACCCTTGGTCTAGAAGTCCCAGAATATAAGAGTGAAGAGCACTATATTCTCGATGCGATGGGGAGCACCTTGGCAGAGCTGTGTCGGGTTGGAGAGTGTCTGGCTCGTGCGACGCAGGGAGAACGATATCCTGACGCTCGAGACAATTGGTTTGTTGCAGCAAGTGAAATTGAATCGAGACTTGGTGATACTGGACTAAAGCGTATTCAAGATCGGGTTTTTGAGGTTACTGGAACATTTGTAGAGATCGCTCCTGAGATCTTTGATCTTGGATTGCACGATAGGTATGGGACTCAAATCGAGGAAACTCGAATTTTTGAGGTTGAAGGCAATCCCTTTCTCGATCACTGCCTCCCGAATGTGGCGAGAAGAATTCTCGATGTGTATCGCGAAATTCAAGCAGCTGACGCATCTGAGGGGACTCTCAAGCAATTGATCTTTGAGGTGGTCCCGGCTGCAAAATTTCAGGGTGGGGTAGTATACACCGCCGATCCGGGTCTGATGCACCTCATGCCTCAGATGGAATTTGGAGACGTCGAACTTCGGCAGATTAGAGCTATTGATTACTCAATTGTGCTCTCGGACGCTGATATGGTGACACTCGCGTTTCAAAGCGTCGAACCGGTGGTTGAATACAAGATGTCTCCTGCTGGCAAAGTCGTAACGGCAATGGCGGGTATGTTTGGTCGTTCGCAGAAAGTGGGAGTTTTGTACCTGGAGATTCCAGAGGCCGTCGCTGATTTCATGCGGGACGATCACGTAATTCATTTTCAGGCGATTCGCCACTTACTCAATGATTGCCTCGGTCTGATGTAGTTTTCGGAGCGGAGCTTCTCCGAGCTCTCCGCAGTCTTTTCCCGCGATTGGAAGCCAAATTCCTGATAACAGGTCATGAAGATTGAAGGACTCTTAAGATCATTCAATTTTTCTTCCGGCACATATTTTGCGAATTCGTAGGGTTTGATTCGTGTGGTGTAAAGTTGGCCCGAGTTCGGGCGTGGGAAAGTGCGATTCCCCCGGTCGTCAGGAGTGATGCTATGTTTCGATTCCTCTCAAGCGTGCTTGTCATCTTTTACGCGAGCGCATCTGCTCTCTGCGTTCCCCTCGACTTTGATGGCGATGGGATTTCTGACATCGGTACGTTCTATGATCAGGCAGATGGAAGCCGAAATGAAAGAGTGTACCAATTCATCCTCTCAACTGGTGCGGAGAGTTCGCGGATAGAGTTCGGAAATACAGGAGATTTTGATGCCCTTGGGGATTATGACGGTGATGGAATTGTGGACCTCGGCATCGTTCAGGAAGACATTGAAAAGGAGTCGCTCACCTGGACTATTCGTGACTTTAACGGAGATCGTTCGACGTTCGAATTTGGTGTCAAAGATGATGTGGTTTTTTCGGGGTGTGATATCGACGGGGACGGGAAAGCTGATGCTGCAATCATCCGGGACGGAAGTATTCTTTATAGAGCGAGCGGAAGCGAGGATGTCGAAACCTCAATTTCCCTCGACTCGAGCTCAGAGATCTCTTTCTCGAGCGTTCTTTGCTCGGACCTCGATGGAGATGATCTTCCAGAATTTCTCTTTATTGGTGTTCCGAACGGAGCGTCAGGCTCACGACTCTACGTCTATAATTCAGACGGAGCACTTCTTCTCGAGAGTAGCGCCAAGCACGCGAGCCGGCCACTTTCTTTCGATGTTGATGAAGATGGAACGCCTGAAGTCGGTTTCGTAAAGACGACGAAGAGAAGGATAGTGACGAATATGCTCTCACTCGAGGGAACCCGTTCGGTTCGAAAACTTCGCTCGTCGATTCCGGTTCGTGACGGACAAGATGCAACATTTCTCTCTCTCTCATCTGGAGAAGATGAAGAACTCGCTCCGTCGGTTGTCGTTCTTGGAAAGAGAAATCGTTTTTACCGATACGATATGGCGAGTGGAGCGACTACGAAGTTGGACATTTTTTTTTTCGGCTCAGTGAGGTTGATACTCTCGTTCAACCGCATGAGCTCTCATATACGGGAGCATCGAGCCCCAGTGATCCTGAAGGTCTGTGTGATACCGTTGAGAATATGGCAGATGGAGCCTACGGCAGGCTGTGGAAAGAGTCCGATCACGGTGGTCTCGTAGTACTCCTGACGCGGTGTGACGGATATAAGGCCAAGTCTGTTCAAGTCCTCTCAAACGGACAAGTCATTGCAACGCTCGCCTATTCGAGTGCCGCCAATCCGGATCAATGCGGAAACCGAGACCACTTTCGTCATCCGAAGCATGCCGCTTCGTTTCCTCCGAATATTCTCTTGCTCGTGACGACAACGAAAAACGAGAAGCGGTGCTACGATATTGGGCCGCGTCCCGGCTCTCGAGTCGACTAGGGAAGCCATCTCAAAAAGAGCTTCTCGAAAGCACGGGTGAAAATGTGGAGCTGCCCGGACCCTTACGCAGCCAAAGAGGGAGGAGCCTCCGCAGTGCCCTCCTCGTCTGCTTTGGGCGCAACAAGGATAGCTGCAGCACCGAGAAGTCCGGAGAGAATCGAACCGATCAAAATCCCTACCTTCGCATTGGCGAGAAAGTCGTAGTGGGCTGTTCCTGCCGGAAAGGCAAGGCCAGCAATAAAGAGCGACATAGTAAATCCAATTCCACCCAAACAACTCACTCCGTACAATTGTAGGAATGTTGTGCGATACGGCAGAACTGCCCATCCAAGACGACAAGCTATATAAGAGAAGGCAAAAATTCCGACCTGTTTTCCAATGAGGAGACCGAGTGCAACTCCCCAGGTCACGGAACTGAGAAACATCTCACTTGATTCAATATTCAGATGAACTCCGGCATTCGCTAATGCGAAGATCGGCATAATTCCAAATATAACCCAAGGGTGCAGGCCTCGCTCAAGTCTCTCTAAGGGAGTTTGGACGAACTCAAACGCCGCTTCAACAGCACGGATAGAGCTGAGTTGTCGTGACGTCATGAAATCTTGATATCGGACGATTCGATCGTCGTCAAAGGCATCTTCATAACGATCGATGAGTGGCCGAGAGATCAACAGAAAATCTTTTGGGCGCAGCCGTCTCCTCGCGGGAATAGCGAGGGCCGCTACGACACCAGCAATGGAGGGGTGAATACCTGAATAGTAAAAGGCGAGCCAGAGCCCCAGGATGCTGATCGCCCCGTATACCAACGCACTTCGAATACCAGCGACGTTGCAGCCGATGAGTCCTACGAAAAAAAGTGCGCCGATAAAGAGCTGCATTGTGTTGAGCTCGCTCGTATAAAAAAATGCGATAACAAGGACAGCTCCAATATCGTCGACGATAGCTAAAGCCGTCAGAAACACCTTCAGCGCAAGCGGAACCCGGCTGCCAAAGAGCGCGAGAACACCAAGTGCGAACGCGATATCAGTCGCCATTGGGATCCCCCATCCTCGAGAGCCCCCACCGGACAGGTTCATCCCAAAATAGATCGCTGCTGGAATGATCATCCCGCCGATTGCGGCAGCTACCGGCAGGGTCGCCTTTCGAATGGATGACAACTCGCCCGCCAAGATCTCGCGTTTGATCTCCAAACCCACCACAAAGAAAAATACTGCCATGAGAAAGTCATTGATCCAGTGCTGCAACGAAAACTCGAGTTCGTGCGAACCCAGCCGTATGGCGAGAGGAGCGTGCCAAAATTTTTCATAAGATTCGGCAAATCCGCTGTTCGCCCAGACAAGCGCAATGGCAGTAGCAGCCAAGAGGAGAATTCCAGCTGAAGCCTCTCGTTCGAGAAACGTCTTAAAGGGTCGCGCCAGCCGATCAATCGGCTCTGGGCGGATCTTCTCGCGTAGCGGCTGGAGTGCCTCGACTTCTTCTTTCTTCAAATCTCAGTATCCCTGGGTACGTTCCGACTAAAGCCGTTCCTAAAAAATCTTTGCCGTGAGAAAGGGGAGGCTCACCCGTCTTCCCTATGATGAACTCGGGGGAGTTCACCAGTTTGTGGAACCCCTTTGATGGGGGCATTGAAAATGCTTGTGAGTATAGCT
>JAGRAO010000024.1 GCA_020434565.1 Bdellovibrionales bacterium | reverse complement strand
CTTTCGGAGCGCGATAACTGCCTCGTTGTCCCGCTGATATTCGGAGTGAACCTCTGCGATGTCACTGAGCCTCACCGATTCGGTCGTAACAGTTGCCTCTCCGCGCCCGAGAATTTTCACTGTTTGACGCGCTGGTGCATCCGCAGCGAATAGTGCCGATGGAAACCAGAGAGAGAGAATGAGGAGGAGGACTTTACTTTTCATGGAACCTATCTCTTCAAGTTTATGGCTTGGCCGAGGATTTCATCTGCGGATTGCACCCCTTTTGAGGAAGCCTCGTATGCTCGTTGAGCCGTAATCATATTTACAACCTGTTCAACAACGCTCACGTTACTCGTTTCCAGAAACCCCTGGTTGAGCCGCCCAAGGCCATCCGCACCCCACGTACCACTTGTGGCACCACCAGCAGCGTCTGTCTCAAGGTACAGGTTTTGTCCCATCGCCTTTAATCCTGAAGGATTCGGAAATCTCCACGCCGTGAGCTGCCCGGCCTGAGACGCAGTGGTCGTACCAGGTGTTCGGACATTGATGAATCCGTCTGAAGAGATCTCAATTGCGACCGCCGTTGTATCGATGGTCGGAGCTCCAGTAAGAACATACCCTTCAGGCGTAACGAGCTGGTTGTTCTGATCCAACTGAAAGCTCCCTGCCCGTGTATATGCCTGACCTCCTCCATTCGGGAGATCAACTTGGAAGAATCCATCTCCTTCAATAGCGACATCAAGAGTACGGCCCGTGCTCGTAAGATCCCCTTGCTCAAAGATCTTATGGACTGCAACAGGCTCAACTCCAAGACCTACCGAGATACCGCTCGGGTTTATGGTATCAGCCGAAGTTTCGGCACCGGGTTCAACGATGTACTGATACACCAAGTCTTGAAAATCAGCTCGACTCTTCTTGTACGCAGTTGTGTTGATATTCGCGAGGTTGTTCGAGATAACATCGATATTCAGTTCCTGGGCGTTCATCCCTGTTGCTGCGGTATAGAGTGCTCGTAACATAACCTATCCTTATCCTTCTCCTGAGGGCATTACTGAGTCTTTCGACCAAGTTCACGAATGCTCTGCTCGTTCATTCCGTCAATCGTTTGCGCTGTCTTGGTGTACATCTCAAAACCTCTCTGAGCCGCGATCAGCTCAACCATACTTCCAATTGCTGAAACGTTAGATAATTCGAGTGATCGTGGAACGACGCTCGTGCCATCGATCGCTGAGGGAGTTGGTGCACCATCCGCAAGTTTAAAGAGATTCCCTCCCTGCTGAACCAACTGAGAGGTGTCTGGAATTTGGACTACCTGAAGTTGGCCAACAGTTTCTCCATCTACCTGCACTATTCCGCCGCGGGTAATCTTCGGAGCTCCCCCTGATATAGTAATATCCCCAGCCAACGGTTCCCCTGATTGGGTGACAAGAGTGCCCTCCCCGGTCAAACTAAAGTTCCCAGCTCGCGTATAGCGCGGACCATCGGCAGTGTTGACGACGAAAAAATGATCTGGAACAGCGAGTGCAACATCGAGGTCTCGACTCGTCTCTCGAATACTTCCCATGCTGAAGTCCGTGACCGCTCGTATGGACTCAACGCCTGGTGTTCTCTCAGCATCACCCTTTGCAAAGGGTGCAGCGTCGGCAAGGCGACTCGCGAGAGTTCGTTCAAACTCTTCAGCTTCAGTCGTGATGTACTGACGCTTAAACCCAGGCGTGTTTACGTTCGCGAGGTTGTTGTTGAGAATCTCAACTTTCGCGTCGGCAAGGATTCCGGCGCTCGTTGCTGCATATATTCCACGATCCATTCAACGTCTCCTCAATTACAGCACCTGCCGCTCTCGACGAATTCCTTTGGAGAGCACTCCAAGGCGAGCGTCGTCACTCGAAACGTGGGAAACCGTATCGTCGTCATCCCGTTCAATCACTTGTGCGAGCATCCGAACTTCTTCCACTGGGAGTCTCGTAAGAGTAGCGACCTGCTCGAGGGATTTTCCGGTAGCAAGCAGCTCTTCGGCAGCGGCATAGACATCTTCAATTCCTCCGGAGGAAACCAAAGGTTCTTCAACGACTTCTTTAATGATTGATTGGCGAAGAGGTGCAGGCTGAGCTCCGTGAAGTCTAGGAGCTTTAGCGATTGGAGCGGGCGATGACTCAATCGTCGGCGAAACCGGCTCACCGAACACGTTCACAGATTGAGGAGATTGAAGTTTCTGAACTGGTCGGCTGGGGTGTTTCGGGGGAGCAAGTGTTGCTGCAGCCGGTGAACCAAAGCTTGCTGGCTCGGTGTCTGCGATTGAAAATGGTTCGTCGACCAGATCATAGAGGTAGTTCTTCGAGGAGGCGGGCGCCATTTCCTCAACTCCCATTTGTGGAGCAATAGAATCATGGTCGCGAGTTTCTTTGGCTCGAGCTATCCCAGTAACAAGTTGTTTTCTTGAAGTTTGAGCTTCGTCTATCGCTTTGTTGAGCCGATTCTCAACCGTTTCCACGTCAAAGAGGAGCTCTTCAAGCGCAGTACGCTGTTTCGTAAGATTTTGAGCAAGGTCTGCGGCGGAACGGTCAGCTTCTTTGAGGAGCCGCTTGAGACTCGAATCCAGTTCGCGTAAGTGCTCGAGATTCGCCTCACTTATCCCGGAGGTACGAATGACTTTCATTCCGAGGTAGCCCAGGGAGAGAACCATGGCTCCGTCCAAACAGAGCTTCCAAATACCAAGATCAAGCATGAGTTTTCACCTTTCGTTAGAACCTGTACCTGTCATTGCGGTGACACCGTAGCGAGACACTGTCATTCTGTTGTCGCACTGCCTCGTGAACTAATCACTCTAACCTTTAAATATCACTCACTTTTGAGAGAAGACCTCCTCTCTACCTCTCCGAGTGTTGCAAGGAGCTTGCCGTTGTTTGTCAACCTCTTGCTTCCCTGTCACTTCACGCGCATAACTCCCCAATGACGAAGTACCGACTCTTTACCCCCGGCCCCGTTGAAATTCCTGAGCGCGTTCTCGCTGCTATGGCAAAGACCGATGTTCACCATCGGACCAAGGAGTTCATGCAGATCTTTTCGAGCACGGCAGAGAAATTTCGCCAACTTGTAGACTCTGAGCACTCCCCTCTCTTCCTGGCATGCACAGGAACTGGCGCCCTAGAGGCAGCTTTGATCAACTCTGCTCAAGAGGGAGAACTCTGCCTCTATGTCTCAGCAGGGAAATTTGGTGAGCGGTGGGGAAAGATTGCTCGGAGAGCTGGCATCGAAGGGGTCCCGATAGAAGCTAATTGGGGAGACTCACCTGCGCTTTCTAAAGTTCGTGAAACGTGTGCCGCGCACCCGGAAGCAAAGGTTTTCTGCATTCAACACTGTGAAACATCAACGGGAGTACTTCATCCAATTGAAGAGATCATTCCGATGGTAAGAGAGGAATGTCCAAGCGCTCTTATAATTGTTGACTCCATCTCCTCTATAACGACTTCGTCTCTCTCGCAGCGGAAGCTCGGAATCGATATTCTTATTTGCGCTGCGCAGAAAGCACTCCAGCTCCCGCCAGGCCTAACGATTCTCGGATTGAGTAATCGAGCGGCCGAGCGCATTCAGGAAGGCTCCCCTCACTCCCTTTACTTTGACCTGAAACACGAGCTGAAGAACCAAGCCGAAGGGAGCTCGAGCTGGACTCCCGCTATTGCTCATATTCTTGGCTTAGGCGAAGTGTGTCAGATGATCGAGGAAGAGGGCCTCGACCATATGATCGAGCGACACAATCGCCTCTCAAAATTGTGTCGATTCGGGCTAACTCAGCTGGGGTGCACCCCGGTCGCTGAAGAGTATCCGGCAAACAGCCTCACTCCGGCTACTCCACCCGAGGGGATCGATGCCGAAGTGCTCCGTAAAAAATTGCAGAATACCTTTCATGTTCTTATCGCTGGTGGCCAGGACCACTGGTCAGGAAAATATTTTCGAGTCGGCCACATGGGCTCATTCTCTGAAGCTGATATGAGAATGTTTCTTGGAGTCTTGTACGATGCGCTGTCGGAGATGGAAGCGAAGTTACCGGAGAAAGCGGAGTTTGAGACTTCGCTCTGTTCCTTCGTATAGTTAAAGAGCTGGGGTATCGCGCTGCTTGCGCAAAAAAATCCAGCGCTCAGCTATCAGCAGATCGGCTGTCTTGAACGGCTGCCGGCTATCAGCTCCGAGAGAATCTGAGAGGTTTTTTTAAGGGAGAATCTTGAGCACTGGAATTGGGGGTGGAGTCTGCAATCAGATCCGATTCCCGAACCCTGACCCATGAAGAGGGATCACAAACTCCTCTATCAGGACAACGAAATCCCACTAATCAGCATTCTCAACCGCAAAAAAGAGCTCACTTCCAACCACCTCGGAACGATCACCTTCAGCAGTACGCCCGAGTTCTTCAAGATTTCGTTTTCGATTAAGAACTCGAAGTTCATCCACGAGAACGGCTAGCTCGTCCGGTGTTCCCACGCCTTCGATAAACATTTCGGTCTCACCCTGAGCAGCTGTCGAGAGTTCAATAATTCCGTAATCAAAAATCCTTCCCCAAAGACTTTGTCGAACTGTGATCGAGCGAATATCACGATAATAGATGACAGGTACCGAATAGGTCAGGGAGAGTCGGCCCCCTTGATGGGTGACTTTCGTCTTCTCAAAAATATAGAGATCATCGTGGTGAACCCGAAGAGTCTCGGCGAGAAAGAGCAATGGAACAACAAGCAACCAGTGCACGCTTAAGGACCGAATGATGGGGAGATCCGTTTCGAAACGGGCCGAGCCGAACAGCCGAATAAGAACATAGACCACAAGAAAAGCGAGCAGGGTCGATACGAGATGGCCGAGGATACTCCGCCAGGTTCGCTTTACCTCAAGTACTGAGCCTCCGAGGAGTTCTGTCGCAGATCTGTACGTGCTCATACGTAAAAAATTTTGTCAGGAGAAGTCTACCATAGAGTCTGCTGCTAACTCACTTTTGCCCCCTCGCACGTGAATACTCGTAATTCGCTTTCGTACTTTTTCTTCTGGAAAGCCAGCGCGAGAGACGTCTTTGACACAGCTAACCTGGCGGGAATGAAGAAGAATTCAACTGGAAAATTCTTCTTTTTCGGTCCGCACAAAAACCTCAAGTTTTCTTACGAAATTGTCGTAACCCTTTCTAGTTGTAATTGCAGAAATACAACGTGAGGCACTGTTCAATAGTGAACTGCAGTGAGGCACAGCGGGTGTCTCACTGCTCATTTTCAAGAAAGGGAACTCGACATGATCGACTTAATCATAGCAGATGACCACGTAGTCCTTAGAGAAGCTCTCTGCGAATTGCTCGAGACAAAGGGAAAGTACCAAGTGGTCGGACAAGCCTCGGATGGAGAAGAGCTCTTGGGTCTTCTCGAGCACGCCACTCCAGATATCGTCATTCTCGATGTTACCATGCCAAAAGTAGATGGGCTTGCGGCGCTAGAACGGCTTGCTGCCAACGGAAAAGTCCCACCAGTACTTGTACTTTCAGCAAACGAAGCTCAGACCAAAGTCAGAGCAGCTCTTAAGGCTGGAGCAAAGGGATATCTCCCGAAAAACGCAAAACTCGAGGAGCTCGAATTTGCAATTTCTTCTATCATGAGCGGGAAGACGTATCTCTCTCCTTCAATTACCGAAGACTTGATGCACGGTGGAAACGTTGACTCACCTCTCGACAATCCACTCGCTGTCCTAACGAAGCGTGAAATTGAGATCATGACTCATCTTGCAGACGGAATGCCGAATCGCGAGATCGGGAAAATGCTCCACATCAGCACGCGAACGGTAGATACTCACAGAAGCAACATTTTGAAAAAGTTGAAGGTCAAAACAAATGCTGAGCTTGTGAAGCTCGCAATTGGTCACGGCCTCATCTCTGTATAAGAAGCTGTCATCGCATAAACTCTCTTTTCGTGAAGTGGTGAGGTTCTAGCACCCATGAAGGGGCTCTGAAATCGTCAGCCTGCCTCCGGACTAAAGACCGGATTCTGTTGCTCGATTTTTCCTTTAAGAACGAAAGAATGCCGCTAGGGTGACCAAGGAGAGTAATTATATAAAAGTGTTTGAGAAAGGCCTCGGGTCGCGCAATCCATTTCCATCCGTTGACCAGCCTCAGAAAAGCTCGATACAGTGCTTATTTCTCATGCTTTCGTTAGATTAAGTTGTTTTCCCAACAGTTGAGACGCTTGAGTCTTGGTAAAATGCCCGCCAATAAGAATGTCTTCTCCTAACGGCTCCCAGTCGATCGCTTTTGACTGTCCTCGGTGGTCACTATTTGCTATCCGATCCGGGAGAATCCTGCTCGGCTTGGCTTTGACGGGGAGCTCAGTCGAACCGGGCTCGGGTCGAAGGCCGGGCATTTTTTCTGCCCTTCGATATACATTAAGGGGGATATTCCCGCTGTGGCAGTTCAGAGGTCCGATTATTTTGATAGGCGGGGAATAGAGATGAAAAACGACAACAGTTCTGTCGACTTATCAAATCTCCTCGAAAAACCTGACATAACGCGGTTTTCCCCAAGAGAGAGAATCTTAGCGGCGGCCCTGAAACTGTTTGTCGAACAGGGATATTTCAACACCAACGTTCCAGACCTGAGCAGAGATAGCAAGTGCAGTGTTGGTTCGATCTATCATAACTTCAAGAACAAGGAAGAAGTCGCTCGAGCCCTCTACGAAGAGGGAATCTCGGCTTTCCGAAAAGCGTTGTACAACTCCCTAGAAGGCGAAACGGATCCAGAAAAGATTGTTCGAAAGCTGATCATCTCTTTTTTGCGATTTTCTGAGCTCAATCACCAACTCTCAAAATATCTCTGGCTGTGCCGTCATAACGAATTTATGTCGGGAATGATTCATCATCCGACCAGAGTTGGTTTCGATCCACTTGGGAGAAAGCTCACCTCTGCCATCAAAGAGGGCATGAGAAAGGGAAAGATTCGAAAGCTCAAAGCCCATATCGTTTGGAGTGTGGTTTTCGGGATCCCTGTCGGTTACGTTCGAGATTGGCTCGATGGGTACAACAAAGCACCTCCCGGAAAAGTTGCTGAGACGCTCGCCGATTCTTGCTGGCGATCTCTCCGGGCAGATTGAAACTTGGATAGTGAAATTTCGTTCTGTTGGCAGGATACCTTCATTTTTCCGTCTTTGCGTTCTTCTTTAGGTGCGTCGGACTCCCAAAAGCGCCGGGGCGATTTCCCTTTGTCATCTTCGCTCTGACACATACATAGCCACGTTTAAAGGGGATTGAACGCGATCCAGAAGGACAAAGAGGGCGCATTGGGATACACGCAAAACTTGCTTTCGGAGACCCCGTGAGATTGACCGATAGCGAATACCCCGAGAGACACTTCGGGCGCGGAGCGTTGTAACGAGAGGCAGCTTTGAGACAACGGTAACTCGCGCCGGAAGGAGTGAGCTTCCCGCTTTCAAACCGGTAATCAGCCGGACACGGTTGCACGCTCTCACTTTCACATCGAAAGATTTCGGCTTGAGGAACTGTTGGAACATGCGAACCTGAAACACATCGCAATCCCTTCTCGCACCGATATCCCAATTGAGCACAGGTAAACTCCGCCTCAGCATCCCGAGAGATGACGACAAGAAGGAAAGAAATAATCACCAACAGTGAGCGAAAAAGTCTGTGCATGTAAATTTTATTTTACGACTCGCAGCGATCAAGCGAAAGTTTGGCGGCTTCCCAACACAACATGGCACACTTAATTCGAGCCGCAAACCGTTTCACCCCCTGAAGAGAGGCGGCATCTCCGAGTTTTTGAAATTCTTCGGGAGTCCCCTCCTCCTTCATCATTCCGGCAAACGAGTGAATAAGCTCATATGCTTGTTGGATTGTCTTTCCCTGGAGCAGTTCACACATCATTGAGGCAGATGCCTGACTGATCGAACACCCTTTCCCTTGAAAAGTTGCCCGCTCGACCCACTCATCTCGGACCTGAAGGAAGATCTCGATTTCATCCCCACACAACGGATTTAAGAGTGAGGCGGAAGAGGTTGAATCTTGCAGAACCTCCTTACACCGGGGATGCTTAAAGTGGTCAACAATGAGATCCTGATAAAGGTCCTCTACCGATTTCGAATCATTCACCGCAAACCCCCGCGAAATGGTCTGAAGTTGATGGATCAACTTCGAGGATCCTGGAGACTTGCCGAGCGAACTCATGCGAACAATTTGGATGCTCCGATACGAGTTTCAATACCCGATAGGAATTGCTCGAGCGTCGTTCGGAGGAATCAAAAGCAAACCTTCTGAGATCCGTCTGGAAACAATACACTATTTCTTGAAGATCTAACTCGGTCAAATCCTGAGAGAGACTCAGTTCATATCCGCCCGTCATCGCTCGTTTCCGCGAAAGTTTCTTTAACTCATCTGATGACATTCGTGGTGAAACGACAATGAGGTGGATCATGGGGCAAATAGCTCACAAAAACTCTGCAATGAACTCGGATCTCCCCGGAGAGCAAGCCGCTTTGTCTCATAAAGCTCAAGCGGTGTTACCTCATGTTTCAACAACGCAAAGAAGCTCTCCCTGTCAACTTCGAAAGATGCCAATTCGCTATCAGAGCGTTCCTCTACCGATCGAGGAGGCCCAGGAAGGAAAACAAGAGAGCGAAAATTTAAGATATGAAGTGCGACACCTTCTTTCAAGCCCAGACACATTTTGCTGTCTCCGAGATACCAAGCGACAAGATCCTCAATCGTCGTATTCGTTTTTAAAGGCTGATCCATTCTTTCTCCGACAATACATTATAGCAACCTCGCTCTGGGTGTCGAGAGATCGAGCATCGACTCAAAGGGGATCAAGAAAGAGAAGTCTCTTTTAGGAAGCAACTGGCTCAGAAGAGAGATGCTCAATAAGACGGTCGAGCACAGCCGCTTCGGGGTAACTTCCCAAGAGTCGGCTTCCTTCTGCTTTGGCTTTTTGCGCGATGATAAGCGCAGAGATTCGGTCGTCGAGATGAAAGTACGTTTCAGCTAACACGTGCATCTCTCGTGGACTGAGCCACTTATTACTTTGGCATGCCTGAATTGCCAGTTGATTCGCGTAGGAAGAATTGTAAAACGGCCCAGCTTGAAGATAGGACTCCGCGAGCAACGACAGGATTCTGGGGTGATCCGCACTGATAGCGAGCGCACGACGAAGATATCTTCTGGCAGAGGCAACCTCGTGTTGTCGAAGGAGAGTCTCTGCTGCAATGAGGAGAACTTCTACTTCCGCATCTTCCTGAGAAGCGATTCGCTCGAGTCCCTCTTGAGTTTTCGATCCCTGTCGACCCCTCGTCGACAAAAGCCTCGCCTTCGCAGCTTGAGCAAGTGGAGACAACTCCGTACCAGTTTCAGACTCAGAGATAAGTTTCAACGCTTCCCGGATGAGATAAGCAGGGCCACCGTTTTCACTCACCGTGTAAAGAAACCACGAGACAAGATCATTATGATTTCCACACCCCTTGAGAGCCCTCTTCATCGTCCAAACCGCATCGAGCGTTCGCCCTGTCCAAAGATAGAGTTTGGCGAGGCGGATGTGAGCCTCACGCGAGTGCGGGAGCTTCACTATTACCTGGCGTAATTGAATTTCAGCCTCTTCAAATCGCTGGAGTCGAAAGAAGCAATACGAAAGATCCATTCGAGCACAAAAACTTGCTGGATGTGCGGAGAAGCGTTTGAGACCTTTCTCATAGCATTTTGAGGCCCGTTCAAAGTCCCCCTGCTTATAGAG
Organism: Bdellovibrionales bacterium; assembly: GCA_020434565.1. Classification (GTDB taxonomy): domain Bacteria; phylum Bdellovibrionota_C; class UBA2361; order UBA2361; family RFPC01; genus JAGRAO01. Next base: position 12,933 of record JAGRAO010000024.1, on the reverse strand, counting down.
GGCCGCTGCACGGACCCAGTGTCGAACCGGGAGAGTGCCCCAGGTCCGCCACCACTTGTTTATCAGTCGAATTGTTGAAACCACTTGCATCTGTATACTGCTATCCCGGCGACAGAACATCGTCACCCATTTCAATCAAGGAGAAATCTCTTCCTGAGCTATCCATTTCCCGACTACACTTCTCAGTCGAATGGCTCCCAAACAATAATCGCGTTTGGGGACGCGAGTGCTTCTGAAGAAATTGCTCTGCTCTCAAGAAGCAGCTAAGTTCACGATCTCAGAGGGAGTCAGAAAGTTTTTAAAATTAGTTGATTTTTAAGGTAGTTATGTCCCTATCACACCATTTCCTCTCCTTTTTAGGACCCGACCAAGTACTTGAAGATCCGCTTGATCGCGAGAGGTATGGAAGCGACACCGCCAAGGACTTTTGCGGAAAAGCTGGCTGCGTCCTCCTTCCAAAAACTACCGAAGAGGTCGTGCGCGTAGTTCAGTCTTGTAACGAGCACAACCTCGGTATTATTCCTTCTGGCGGACGAACCGGTTTGTGTGGTGGGGCTACTGCCCTAAACGATGAGGTCGTTCTTTCCCTAGAGAGAATGAACAAAATTGTCTCTATTGACCCGGGCTCAAGACTCGTAAGGTGTCAGGCCGGCGTCGTAACAGAAAAGCTCCAAGGGACCCTTCACTCACACCAGCTCACCTTTCCCCTCGCGATTGCAAGTCAAGGATCTTCTCAGATTGGCGGAAACATTGCGACTAACGCTGGTGGAATGCACTTTATTTACTACGGAAGTATTCGTTCACATGTTATAGCCCTTCAGGTTGTGACCGGTCGGGGCGAACTCTTGAAGATTGGGCGTCCCCTCTACAAGAACCAAACTGGCTATGACTTAAAGCATCTCTTTATCGGTTCCGAAGGGACGCTCGGTATTATTACAGAGCTTACACTGTCAGTGGTATCACTCCCTCCTAAGCGAACAGTCGCTGTCTTTGGGAGCTCTTCTCTTGAGAATCTCCTGTCACTCCTTCGTGTTGCACGCAGCGCAGACTCTCCCCTCCTTGCTTTTGAATTTTTCACTGACAAAGCACTCGAGCTTGTCACAAAACATCGAAATCTGACGGATCCTTTTCAAACGCGCTACCCTTTCTATGGCTTGCTCGAATTTGGACGAGATCCTTCTGAGGTGACGGAACTCGCCGAAGCTCTGTTTTTGCCTCTCATAGAAGACGGAACGATCGACGATATGGTTGTTGGCCAGTCTGAGTCACAATCGAAAGCGCTCCTCTCTCTTCGAGAATCAATCAGCGAAACGGTGAGCTCACACTATCTCTGTCATAAAAATGATATCAGCGTCCCGGTGTCGATTACTCCGGATTTTCTAACGGCTTTTAAAGACCTCTTTACTCGGGAGGCCCCTGCGTTTACTCCCATCCTCTTTGGCCACCTCGGCGATGGCAATATTCATATCAATTGGATTGGCTCTTTAAAGGAGGATCGTGAAAGGTTTTTTTCCGAAAGCCACCGGATCGATAGACTCGTCATGGCTCTCGTTGACTCCTTCGGCGGAAGTGTTTCAGCCGAACACGGGATTGGTTTGCTCAAAAAAGAATTTCTCTCGCTTACCCGCACCCCTGAAGAGATTCACTACATGAAAGAGATCAAGCGACTCTTTGATCCGAAAGGTATTCTCAATCCTGGTAAAGTGTTCGACCTTGAGCAATCAATCTGAGTCGGGGGGAGAAACGCTATCTTGCTTTAAGCGATGAACTCCAGCTTGGAGCGAGAGAAACATCTTCTCAAGGACGGTGGTACCAGTCAGGATCGCGACAGTACAGAGGGAAATAACGACAGCACTTGTATGGTGGCCAAATCCTATCAAAGACCCAACCCCCGCGAGAAGCCATATAACAGTAGCGGAAGTAATTCCTTTCACCCTGCCGCCATCACGAACCATCATCAGCCCCCCACCAAGAAAGCCGACACCAACTATCACCTGTCCGAGAACTCGAGAACGATCAACTGTTCCCGTCATCGATGCCACATCGTCAAGGGAAACACCTAGCTTTACAAAGACGCACGTTCCAAGGCACACGAGGGCGGAAGTACGCATACCCGCTGGCTTTCCGCGCAACTGCCGCTCAAGACCGATGATCATGCCGCAAAGAAGAGAAAAGAAAATGTCGGTCCACGAAAGCGGGGCTGGAAGTGTGAGAAGCTCCATAAGTGATTATTAGAAGGAGTTTCAAAACTTGTGTAAAGCGGGAATTTATTGAGATTCAATCAAAGGCGGGGTCATGATTGAGACAAAGTGAAAAAGATCTCGGATCTCTTGGAGATCCAGTGGTATCTGGACGTATCGGCCAGTTCTCCAGAGGGATACCTGATCATCAATCTGAGGAGAACCTATCCATCCATCCTGACCACCCAAGAGCACAAAGTAGTTTGCGTTTTGGTCGGCCAAATCAATCAATTGTCGAGCTTGCGCCCCGTAACTTACCGTGTGAGGAAGAGATGTACTGGGGTGTCCAGACTTCAGCAAAGTATCGTTACCACCCTCTGCTCCATATTCATTCGTTCGATATCGAAAACCAAAGGGCGGAACATTCCCGAGGGGGTGCTGAATCACTTGCCGGTGGATCTTTCCCCAATACTGATACCTTTCAAAATCCGTCCGTGCTTTCTCAAAGGCTCGCTTTAAAAAAAACTTCTTCTGCGAGTCTGACAACCCGCCCATAAATTTTTGAACTGACGCATTCCATGAACCACCCCGTCCGATGAGCCGCTTTTCCTGATCCGAGAGATCCAAAAAATCAAACAGGAGCATTCCAAATCGATTCACTGTGGCCTCAAAGGCGAGCGCTCCTCGGCTCATGGAATTGTAACGACCATCCCAGTTCTTAAAGTGCCATTCCAGAGAATCCCGAACTTCACACTTCCCTTTAGAACACGCAAAAGGGAGAAGTGCGTTTCGAAGATCGAGCGAAGAGGACGAGAAGACATCGAGTTGCATCGCCATGAGGTCTTCAAGCGAAAGAATGGCCTTTGCTTCAGCCAACTCTTTTAGACGTAAGTATCTATCTCCATTTGAATACGAAAAAGAAAATGGAACTGTTTCAGCGACTGGTTGATTGTTCGCTGAAGCGAGATATCCGGATTCGGGATTGAACACAAAGGGAAGTTCATTTGATTTAAGAACTTCAGGCAAATAGAGCTCTTGATCCTTAATCAGAGACAACGTTTTTGATGGATCAGAGAGTTTGGGCATCGCATATGCGAGAACCTGCCCGATGTTTCCGTTTCGATCCGCAAACAACATATTCTGGCCAGAAACCGCATACGAAGAAAACGCCTCTCGGAACTCCTCAAAATTCTTCGCACGGTTTGCCCGGAGAAAGGCCGTTATCTCATCACTGTCATTTCGATGTCCAACCCAGGAGAGGGCATACGGCTCTTGAAGTTCAAAGAACGGCGCATCCGAAATTACCGGACCAAGCGTACTGTCCCGAACAACAACTTCCTTATTAAACCACCCACGGGTTTTGAGAATCTCTTTCCGAATACTCAACTCTTTTTGAGTGCTCGGCGTCAATCGGAAGAGATGAGAGCTTATCCCACGGAGATTCGTACCGCCCCACGCAATGTCACTGTTTCTCCCAAGAGCGAAAAACGGCAAGCCGGGAATCATCATCCCGACACAATGAAACGACTCAGAAGAGAGTCCCGCAAGGAGCCAAAAATTCGGAAGATAAATTCCGAGATGGGGATCACTCGCTAAGAGTGCCGCGCCGGATTCGGCTTTTCCTCCTGACACCGCTAAGGCATTACTTCCGGACTTTGAAAACTCTGCAAGGTACGAGTCCAATTCAGTAGCTGGCTGCAATGAAAAACTCGCCGGGGAATCGAGGCCGAGCTCGAGGAATCTCTTCCACGCTCGCTCACGAGTCGCCGGATCGTGAATCCTGAGAAAGGAGAAGTAAAAGATCCAACTGAGGTCTGCCCCTGCGAGTCGAGAGAGCGTGACAATCTCTTTTGGAGTCCATTGCACTTGTTTGAGTTGAAGGGCTTTAAACTCGAGAGGCAAATCGCGAACGTTTTCTTGATACCAGTTAATTCCCTCAACAAATCTTTCAAGAAGTTTTCGAGAGTCAGAAGGCATGTTCGAAAGGATCTCTTCTGATGATTTCCCAAGATCGAGAATTCGCAAAGTCTGGTCAATATCCCAGGCGAGAGGGCCCACCACCTCCGAAAGCCGTCCCTGAGAAAGCCGCCGGAAAAGTTCCATCTGACCGAGACGCAGGTGAGCATGAACCGCTCCGAGAGCAAAAAAACCATCGCTATCCAATCGAGCATGAACAAAGGGGATACTGTGTTCATCCCAAAAAATATCCACTGGCTCCGAAATAGGACTGGGAACACGAGGGAAGGACTCTCTTCTCAAACTGAGAGAGGAATCTTCAGGTACGGTAAACACAAAAGCGCAACCACACACACTCGAGAAAGCAACACTGAGAAAGAAACGAAAAAGCCCGCAACGAACAAGAAACAGACTCGCTTTTGACCGGTAGCGAAATCTCAAGGCAAGTGGGAGCACCCGTCGCACGACCTCAGATACAGTCTGCGACTGCTTCCTTTGACGAAGAGAATTGACCCCATGATGCGCTCTCATAGCCCCCCAACTCGTTCGGTCGAGAAAGGTTGAAAGTTCTTACGGCTGAGAACAATTAAAGCTACGTCTATGGGGAGCTGATTTACCCTACAGTTCGACCTCGAGCACCCATCGGAGAACGAAATCAGCCGCTTCGTCCGAAACTCCAAAGAGACCAGCGAGTTCGTAGCCGATCCCGTCGAAAGCCTTGCCGTGAATAACTGGACCAATGTAATGCTCTTGCTCGTCAAACGAGCCCATATCGTCGAGTTCTCCGAGTTGACTCTGAATCTCAATTCCCGGCTCAAAACTTTCATTTAACCGATACAGCGAATGCCAAAGCACCGCCCCTTCCCATTCCTCTCCGCCACCACCAAAAACCTCTCGTTCTAAGACAAGGTTCGCGGTGTGAGTGAACTCACTGGTGGCTTTTTCGAGAAGGATTTTTCCTTCTAGCTCATGCTTTTCACTTTCAGTTCCGTATTCGTATTCTAAATAAAGCCCTGCATCGAGCCAATATTCGCCTTGTTCAAAAAGTTGGTACCTTACTTCTCCGAGGACAGCTTCGAACTCAAGTCCCTCATCTTCATCAGCGGGGTCTTCGATTTCACCATAAATCTCAGCCGCAAATCGATCCGTGAAACCGTATCCCAACCCGAAGAGCTGTTTGTACTCGCCGTCTTTCGAATCATCTCCATCAAACGAGTAGGTTCCACGGGTTTCAAGCTCAATTTCACCTTCTTCAACGATCGGCGAATAGATCTTGTCGATTGCTACGGCACTCGAGAAAGACACGAATAGTCCGACCGAGAGAACAGCGAGAGAAAATAACTTCTTCATTTTTAAGCACGAGTCCTTGAAAAACGTGGGAGCTTCAACAAATACATTGCTGAGGCCACCACCAGAATAGTTAAAAGATACGAGCCGAGCTGCAGACCAGAAGGGCGAGAGGAATATCCAAACATAGTGTGAAGGGTTTGGCCCAAGAGACTTCCTTCATGGAGGAGCCAAGAGCTATCCCACAATGGCGCAGAAAACATCGGTAAAATATCGGCCGAAGCGAGAAGGGCTATCCCCTGGGACATCATCCCAGCACAAAGGAATATCAAAAGCCACGAGGTCACCGCAAAAATGTATCTCGCTGAGGCTCGAATAATTCCGAGATACATCAACAAGCCGACGATCGTTCCGGCGACTAAGCCCCCGATACCCCCTATGAGCATATCTGTCACGCTGCCAGCCGTAACAAAAAGCCCCTGGGCCAACAAAACTATCTCGGAGCCATCTCGAAGAACTGTGAGAGCGATGACCAGAGCAAGAACAGAAAGCGGTCGAGCTCCCGCAGTCACTTCCTCTCCAACTTCTGTTAAGTGCTTTGAAATCTGACGAGCATGATGCTTCATCCACACAACAGTGCTACCGATAAGGACAGAGGCAAGAATGAGAACTGAGGCATTAAAAACCTCTTGCCCCATCCCCTCCATCAACTCAGAGATCTGATCCGTTGAGACAGCAACCACCAGTGAACCGAGTATTCCCATCACGAGGCCAATCCCGATCCACTGCCAACGATTTGCTACTTGCTGCGTTCCAGCGAGGATGATCCCGAGAACAAGTGAGATTTCGAGAACTTCACGGAAGACGACAATGCCAAATGAAATCATAGAGCTCTCGGAAATAAACGCTCACCCATCAGAGCATCAACAAAAAAAATCTCGCTATCGAACAACAATACTTCCCTGAGCGGTGTCCTCGTGAAACTCGCCGAAGAACTTGTACGTGCCAGGTTGAAGAGGCCCAATAAAAAGAGTGATTTTTCCGTTTCCGGATACGATTTTTTCGCGATTGAGATCGTAGCTTTCGAACTCCTCGGGAGTAGCGTCGTGGTTGTGAACAATCAGCTTTACTTTCGTATCGGCTGGGACTTCGAGCTGGGCTGGCTCGAATTGATGGTCTTTGATTTTGAGCTCTAATACGGGAGTGTCTGCCGCTGAGGCAACCAACGGAGTCAAAAGGAGAAGACCTATTAATATGTTAGTTTTATTCATTTAAAATCACTTCTGCGTGAGTTCTTACTATACCGAGCAAAAATTTGTGAACCAATGTGGAGTAAAGAACTACAAATTATCTACCTGTCATACATTGCCCCAGCGAGGTATAGCCTGAGTCAGGGGGCACTAGCAAGAGGAAGACGGGCTTATTTTGCTTAAGGGATAGATCCAACTGTTCCATAAGGAAAGTCGCCATTTTGTCTGTGTCCCGCTCCGCCTCCTATGTTTTCGTGGTCCTTGTCTGCTCCAACGAGATTAGTAGTCAGCTTACGGCAGATAAGCTGGCTGAAACTGCTCTCGGTATTCTGCCGCTGCACCTGCTACTGCCCAATGTTTTTAGCGATTCTGGCTGGAAACTCGGGTCTGAAGTCAGACTTCAGGTCAGATTCCCGAACTCTGACCACCGAGTACGGATCACGGATAAAGAGCAGGGCTTGACCGACAAGGAGAAGGAGAAGGAGAAGGAGAAGGAGAAGGAGAAGGAAGAATGCAAGACAAAGCTATCGTGGGAAATTTAAAAAAATCGAGAGATGCAAAACCGCCGCATCAAGTTTCCTTTTGGAGGAAAAACCTCTGCGTGAAAACTGTTTTTGCTACAGCTTTACACCTCTCGTTCAATTCCGAAGACAGCTACTTCAGGTAGCCGTCCCGCTTGAGCGCGTCCTTGACGGCTGCCAAAGTCGGCAACACGTCGTAGGGCTGGGCCGTGTAGAACGGACCAGGTGCCTTCTCGTTGTTCTCGTCGTAGACGACGTAGACTCGCTTGCCGAGCATCTCTGCGTAGAGCAGCTCCTGATCTCGACCAGTCGAGGGGGCGGGCATTCCCTGCTTGGTGCGGGGGACGAGCGCCACGATGATGTGACTCTGCTTGACCTTGGCCTTGTCGCGGGCCTTGATCTGATCGTCAATCATCTGCAGACAGTCGACCAGCTCCTGAGCATCAGCCTCGTACGGCCGACCATCGACATCGATCGTAATCGAATCGTTACCGGCGGCGAGAGCAGCGATGGCCTGTTCGGCATACTTGCGCTCATCCACATCGGCAGGGTCAGACACATACATGTGCTCGAAGAGGAAGTCGCGAAACCCGTCGATCTCTTTGAGGGTGTCGGGCATATCCTGCACCCAGCTCATCGGGAACGAGGGATAGCACCGTTTGCAGTTCGGATCGACGATGATGCGAGCGATGTTGGGCACTCGGCGATCGTTGTGGCCGCGGGTGACCACAATGGACTTGCATCGCGAACCCACGGAACTCGCAGCGACCTGAGCCAGAATCGATGAATCTGCACGCCACTCGAGCGTTTCGCGCAGAGTCTGCTTCACCTTCGGATGTGAGCGCATGATACGGGCCTGAACGAGCGGGCCGTTTTCGATCACATCCAGAATCAACTCGGGAGCGAGTTCCCGCAGCTGACCAAGTGAGTGCGCACTCCGGAGCACACCGTTCCAATAGAACGACAGGTAGGTCTTCACCAGGTGGATACCCGGCGTCTCCTCGACTTCTCGGATCACTTCGGCGAGAGCCGAGTGGCGAGCGAGCTCGAGGATGTCATTGTCGAGATTCAAGATCGTCCCCGGCTCGATCTCATGGCCGAGTTCGGCCAAGATTCGGTTCATTCGGCTACCGATCGAGTGAACGTGGATCGGATCAGAGGTCCGCTTGCGAGCCTCATCAGCCACCTTCCGAACGAAGCCTGTGCTGTTGGCACCGACTTGTCCGGAGAACAACACAACACGTTTTGCCGCTCGTGTGGACACGTTGGTCCTCCTTTCTGTTCAGAGCGAACACACAGTCGAGTCGAGAAGGACCTCCCCATCTCAGCGCTGTGCCCGGAGAACTCTTGTGCGGAGTTCTCAAGGCACAACGCTGTAAAACCGTTTTGCGGCGGCTTGCACCTCACGTAAAGCCAGCCGCTTTGCGTGAGGTACACTCCATTTGCATTCTTCTACGCCGATTCAATTGTGAGGCAGAACGCCTGGGCAGGCGGGTGGAAACTATAGCGAAGCGACTATAACAAATAAAACGCAGTTCGCTGAAGAGTTTGTCCTCTATTTTTTCTACGTAATATTAATAGGTTAGCTCATTCAAACGCGATTGAAGAACGAGCCGCTTCGTTATTCCGAAAGCAGGAAAAGCAGATCCGCAAGGCCACGTTCCTTGGTAAGTCGCTCAATCTCTCGAAGGTCTCGCACAAGGGTTATCCTCTCACGGGCCGCCTCTTCTGCTCGTTCAGCAAATCGCTCAGGGTCTCGCCGGTCAAGTATCCCCTGCTCTATCCGTTCGAGATTCATTCCGACCCGCTTGGCAAGAGTTCGAGCAATCTGAAAAAACATGAGCGGGTGATCTTCATGGAACTCTCGTAGATTTTCCTTCGTAATGACGAGCACCGTCGATTTTTCAAGAGCAGTGAGTTCAGCCGTTCGTTTATTATTCATGAACAGCGACAATTCTCCAAATGCCTCTCCAGGAGTTTCGATACGAGCGATCGTCTTTCCGTGCGAGGCGACCCGGATCTTTCCCCTCAAGAGTACAAACATGCTGGAGGCATCATCACCTTTTTTACACAGGGCGCCATTTGCCTCATAAACGCAAACATTTTTTTCATGTTCTTCAGGCGCAAGTTCAAGTCTTGTAACGATATTGTCGTAGAGGAGGCTCTTTCCGATCTGAACAGTTGGGCTTTGATTGAAGCGAGCACAGAGATTCTTTACGGCTGCCAAATCTTTTTTCTTCGCCAAAATTTCAAGCTGGGTGATAACTCCTGCCATATTTCGAGCGAGTTTATCAAATCGCTGCCTCTGAAATTGGAGGTCCTTTGCCTGTTGAGTTAAAAGAGCGTTGGTTCTATCGATAATTTCAGCAAGAAATCGGTTGGCGGCCACTCCAAAGGCAAAATCCTGGACCGTGTCAGAAAGAGTCTCAAAGCTCACCTTCGAAAGCGAGCTGGAGGCTTCGACTGACACGCCAAACATTCTCGGCCGTACTAACTGAGCGGGCTCAGAAGCAAAAAACTCAACGGTCCCTATGAGGGCTTTTTTCATTTCGACTGCTTCGGCCGGGAGATCTGCAAAATGGAGAAACACAGTCCCTCCACTTAAGAGGTAGCAATGGTCACTCGGGTCTCCCTTTTCATAAAGGCGAGAAATATTGATCGGGTTTTCATTCATCGACAAGCCTCATTCCAACTGACCGAACCTTCAAGTCGCAATTCTCCGCAACACTCTTACTTTGAGAAGATACTCTCGCCAACCAAAACCTCCTTACCAAAAAAACGAGCATCGCAATCTTGCGTACGAGGAAAGAGGAATAGGACTGTGGAACCCAGTAAAAAGGCGCCTACCTTCTCTCCCTTTCTGAGATCGGCAGGGTTTGAGTACTCACGGGTTTCCTGCGGCATAGTTTTCGGGCTACTCCAGTCATCAAATTCCGTCAAAATACGGCCGACATTGAAGGCCCCTACCATTATTAACATACATTCGCCGTGTTCTTCTGTCTCAATTTTTATGGCTATTCGCCGATTTCGATCAAAGAGATACGGCACTCGCGTCCGGGTAACGTCTTCGACAGGCCAAAGATCGCCGTGGATGTATCGCGAAGCAACAATCCTGCCGCCACACGGCATGTGAACTCGATGATAGTGCCGCGGTGAGAGATAGAATTCATAACAAATTCCTCCGCGATAGGGCTCAGCCCAATCGTTGGAACCAAGAAGAACCGGGAGAGTAAAGAGGCTCTCTTTCACGGATACAGTCGAGCTCTCTTGAAGCGGAATCACACCGCGAAATACTCCGTCGACGGGAGACACAAAGCCTTCGCCGATCAATCGAGCGTTTGGCTTCAAGTTTCGACAGAAGAATTCTCCAAAGGTCGAATATCGAGAAATCGGCTTTTCTATCTCGTCGATATTAACGCGGTATAAGAGGACGAAACCTCGAATCACGATGCGATGAACAGAAGTGGGCAATGCCAATTCGCTCAATGCTCCAACTATTCGGCTCAAGAGCACCCTCGGAAGAAACCGGATTATATGAAAAACGATAGCCATTCCACGGTTCTCAGTATTCGAGCAAGAACTCAAGCTTCGAACGGAGAAAATTTCGAGCGAGGTAGTTCTCTTCTAATAAACCCGTAAAGGGAACAGGAGTATCGAGGCTGCCGACTCGCACTATTGGTGCATCGAGACTTTCGAAACACTCTTCGGAAATGAAAGCAGAGATCTCTCCGCCGACCCCTCCTGTGAGATTCGCTTCGTGAAGAACGAGTACTCGATTCGTTTTCTGAACGGTGTCCGAAACTGCTTGCCAATCGAGAGGACAGAGAGACCTCAAATCAACTATTTCAATTGAGATATCAGGAAAGTCCTTCACTACTTCCAGAGCCCAATGCACGCCGGCCCCGTAGGTGATAATCGAAGCATCGCTGCCCTCTTGAAGAGTTCGAGCCCTACCAAGAGGGGTGAAATAAAGCCCTTCCGGAACAAGGCCCTTAAGCGACCGATAGAGTTTTTTGTGTTCGAAAAAGAGAACGGGATTCGGGTCCTCTATCGCAGCAAGCAACATTCCTTTGGCATCTTCGGGAAATGCCGGGTATGCGATCTTTAAGCCAGGAGTATGAAAAAACCACGCTTCCATTGTCTGGGAATGAAAAGGACCCGCCGAGACTCCTGCTCCACACGGCAATCGAATCACAACATCGGAAGTTCCACCCCAGCGATAATGAGTTTTTGCGAGATTATTTACTACCTGAGTAAATCCAGAGGAGACGAAGTCGGCAAATTGCATTTCGATGACTGATTTATACCCTTTGGCACTCAGACCCACTCCCGCACCAATTATCGCTGATTCACAAAGTGGCGTGTTTCGAAGTCGGTCTCGGCCGAACTCTTCAATAAAACCCTCAGTAACTTTAAAAACTCCCCCGTAATCAGAGATGTCCTGGCCCATGAGGATCAGATTCTTGTGTCTTCGCAGACCAAGACGCAGCCCGTCAGAGATTGCATCAACAAAGCGCATCTCCTTTTTCTCACTAGAAGACAATTGTATTTCGGGCAATTGCGACGGATAAAATACTTCTGAAAGCTCGTGCTCCGAATCCACAGAAACAGGTTCGTCAAGGAGCGCTTCTTCTAGCTCAGTTTCGATACGAGCAAGGGTCTCTGAGCGAATAGTCTCAATCCGCTTTTTTGAAAGGATCCCCTTTCGAAGCAGAAAACCTTCAAAATGCGCAACTGGATCTCTCTTTTGCCACTCGGATATCAACTCTGGCGGCACATACTTAACACCTGAAGCCTCCTCATGTCCCCGGATACGAAAGGTATTACATTCGAGTAGGACTGGCTGGGGAGAGGTCCGCATCATTCGGACAAGTTCAGAGGTTACCTGATAGACTTCGAGGATATCGTTTCCATCGATTGTGTAACCTTTAATCCCATACCCTTTCGCTCTATCGCTCAGGCGCTTGCAACGAAACTGTTCGCTAACCGGTGTCGAGAGGCCATACCCGTTATTCTCAACGACAAAGAGCACCGGGAGGTCCCATACGGCAGCCACATTCAGCGCTTCGTGGAAATCTCCCTCACTTGTTCCACCATCGCCACAAAAAGTGACGGCTATCTTTTTCTCTTTGCGCAAACGACTCGCAAGAGCGACTCCATCTGCCACTGCCATTTGGGGACCGAGGTGAGAGATCATTCCGACAATATGATGTTCGTTAGAACCGAAATGGAACGATCTTTCCCTGCCTTTGGAAAACCCGCCGTGCTTTCCCTGTAACTGCATGAAAAGTTTATCTAGAGGCATGTTACGTGTTGTGAATACACCGAGGTTGCGGTGCATGGGAAGAATATATTCATCATCTTCGAGTGCATTAGTAACACCGACCGCTATAGCCTCCTGTCCGATACCCGAAAACCATTTACTTATCCTGCCTTTTCTCAGCAAGAGGAGCATCTTCTCCTCTATCATCCGGGGCTTTAGGATAGTAAGATAAAGTGTTATCAGCTCTTCGTCTGTTATTACCTTTCTGTCATATTTAATGCTAACATCAAAGTCCTGCGCATCTGCAATATCCAATCCTGTTTGTTTTTCAGGCTTCATAGCTTGTGTTACCAAATTTTAATCAAAATACTAATCTTCTATAATACATTAAATGAAATATTTCAAAACAAAAAAGGGTAAGATTTCGATTATCTTACCCTTTTATAGCTTTTATCTATCTAAATCCTATTTCATTT
>JAGRAO010000248.1 GCA_020434565.1 Bdellovibrionales bacterium | reverse complement strand
TTGAAGAGAGTAAGATATTTCACAAACGAGTAAGAGAGTTCCTCAGCCAATATGATAAAGACGTTAATCCAGATCCAAGTTCAGATACTGCCGGAGCACGGGTCGTACTCGGAACCTATAGCGTAACGGTTGAACCCGAGCATAAGGACCTCTAAACAAATCCCGATCTCCTTTGGTGAAACAAACTTGAGAGGCTTCTGGCCTCCCATTTCCTTGGGTTTCTCGGCTCCTAAAGATAAAGCGACGACGAGGCGTTCTGGTCCAACACAGAAGGCCTTGGATTCTCCGATAGGGGACGCTCCTTGGCAACTCGCCTCAGGATCGAGAGCCGAGCTCGTTCAGTTGCTTCGTCGTTGATCGGTGAGTATTTCGGCATCCACGCATTTGGATCGAAATGGAGAGTCCCTGGTTCCCCCTCTACCTGTTCAGTTAAGTTCGAGAAGCGAATCGTTTCTGGAGAATACCGAGAAAGAGAAGCACTCACCTCCGGTGTAAGAAGCCGGTTTGGAATCCAGATTGTTTTAACGAAAGATTGCCCGCTGAGAAAAAGATCCCAACTGGTACAGGGAAAGCTCTTCTCTTCTGAAAGGCACCTCGTATGTGCGAAAGCGTTGAGGTAGAGTTCAGAGACGATTTCGATTCCACTCTCGACTGAAGTTATGGGCTCAGCCGAGTAGCGTTTTCCCCAGAGTGCTCCACCCTCCAATCGCCCTATCCGAACGAGGGAACGGGAAAGTTCTCCCTTAAAGTACCCCATAAATCGGCTGACATTCTCACCTTCCGAAGAGCAAAGCACGATCTGAAAGCCTTTCGAGCTTAGTCCAAAATGGCTCACTTTCACAGGATAGAGCTCCTGAGCTCTGGTGAGTACTCCCATGAGAAGCTCTCTCAAAAGACCGTCGAGTTGCAGTTCAACAAAACCGTCAAACTCTGAGCAAATCGAATAAGCGATAAGACTTTTAAACTCTCTCTTTCTTCGAGGCATTCTTCCTCCTCCCCAAAATACTCCTCATCTCACCGGGCGAACTTTGATGGAAATTTCCTTTCGAACTTCAAGGCTCGGCTCGGGTATTCTTAGCGAGAAGCAATTAACCTGCCAAAGTTTTGCAGGTTTCTTTTGGGGATATGGAATCGATCTCGATCGACGTGACGTAAAGGTGCGATCAGGCCCGCGCCTGGTCTCAGGAAAGAACTCTTTGGACCAATAATATAACTTGGAATATCAATAGACTAACAGCCTGAGGCGGCGTCTCGATGATTCAGGGAATCTTGGGGAGGATCACCCGTTCAAAGGACTGCCCACAACCCGCTCAGTATCGGGCTTCGGGTCTTCAAGGACATAGCTCGGCGGTCTAACGGTGGTCCCCCCTCCGACGCAAGTGCCGTCGCAAGGAAGAGTGTATCTATCCGCGTCACTAAAGGTCCCGCCTCCATAGGACGGAATCGAAATTGGTCTCTTAGACGAGTCGTCTGAAGCCCCCCAACTCGAAATATCGTACTCCGACTCCGAGCCCTTCCCAGGAGAGGACATCGCGTAAGAAAATACCGTAGATTCGAAGGCCAGGGGTTCGCGAGCTACGACGAAACTTTTTTCCACTCTGTCACCGAGCAAGCCAAGGGATGGAGCCGTCAACACGAGACACAACGTGAGAAGGATGGTCTTCTCAACTATCATCGCTCCACATTGGTGGTTGTTGTTTCGCTTACTACCGAAAACCATTTGAAACCTCTTTCCCCCTGTTCTCCACCTATCCGAGCTCGAGACCCAACTGCTTCAAACCTTCCTAACAAGAGCTTGCAACTCTTGCACCAAAACGGCAGCAGATTCGATTGTGCTGTTGAGTGCGAAAGGAGGGCGCTGGGAATCAAAAATACTCGTGCGACTCCTAGGAGATATACTGAGAAAGTCGATGGGTCAGCGAGCGCCATGAATCCCTAATTCATCAAGGAGTGGCTCAAAAGAGGTTCCAGGCACTTCACTGCTCTCCCTGAGCGATTTTCGTCCTCTTTGATCAGCAGAAATCCGCTTTATTTCGGAGAAGCCTTCATATCGGTCTCTTCCGGAGAAGGAGACATACGATCCATCTGGGGCTCAGGCATAAAAGGCTGTTGAGAACCCATCCCCATCGGCGACCCACTTGGGACATATCCCATAGATTCTTCATAGTCGTAGTACATCCGCCGATTCGGAACGAGCGGCATGGGGTACGAGTAAAGTCCAAGTTTCTTGACTGGTATTCGCTCTAAGCTCGGCGAGATTGTACCTCCTCGCACCAACTTGGCGATCTCCTGTGTTTTTGACATCTCCGCTGAGCCAGCAGAAAGTACCATTGAAGTAGCCGGATCTATTAAGCGTGCGTTGAGATATACCCGGACCGGACTCACGACATACGTTCCAACGACGACTCCGCCAAGGTCCCTTTCTCTTCGTACTGCCGCGATGTCCCGTGACAAAGCAAATTCACCGGTGTTCGACATGAAATGAAGGGCATCAGAGTGTCGGAGTTCTACGACCTCATACCCTCGCATGGAGAGTTCGCTCATAAGCTGCTCACCACAAATTCTTCCAAACGAGGAAGTCGACGAGAGGTCATCAAGATTTACAAAAGTTGTAACCCCAATAGGACCAGGATTTATTCCCTGGTAGTACTCATCTATTTGTTCGGCAAGATATGAGGTTTTGAAACGGCCGACAGACTGATTTTCGTAGTCTTCAAACCCGATTGGCCAATAAGCCGGAACATCAGAATACCTTCTGCTACAAGCAGTTGCGCTCAAAAGCCCCACCAAAAGTATTCCTCCAACCACAAGTTGGCCTGTCTTTTGAAAGAAGAGTGAGGAAGACAAGATTTCGACTAGTTGTTTCATAGCGGCTCTGCCTAAAATATTGAAAGCATTTATTATGAAGCGCTCTCTCTTTATTCTTTGCGTCAATTGTTTGACGGCGATCGTCACACTTTCGGGGTGCTCCACCCTACAGTTCACTGAGCAAGAAACGTGCTCAAATCATCCTTTTATTCGCTCACCAATCGAATCGTACCTAAGTCAGCGATTTCCGAAGGGAGCTCCAGTGCGTGTGGGAGTTGTCCCATTTACTGCCCCGGCAAATGTTGCCGCAAGCAGTGACGAGATGCCTGGGCTCGGGAACGAGATTGCCTGGCGCCTTAAAAACGAGCTCCTCGCCTCTGGCGCTTTTCCGATAGTGCAACTTCTCAATCGCCAGGAGTGGCCTGGTCAGCGGGAGGAGTTCCGCTCAGGAAATTTTGACTCAATCGGAATGGCCAAGGCAGCCGGTTTTGATCTGGTGCTTGTTGGAGCAGTAGAGAATTTCACTTCTCTCGACTCACTCTCAATTCAAACAAAGCTCATCGAAGTAGAGAGCGGCATCACTGTGTGGAACGGAAGATCTCTGGTGCACTCAAACCATATAGACCGTGAGAAGACTCCACTTTCTTCCTGGTTTATCGGGAGAAATCCAAGTTCGCTCCCCACTGGATCTCTCATGGATGAACTTGCTCATTGTATCCTTGAAGGAATGCTCTCGGACGAACCAGCTCCGTACTGAGCGAGACGAAGATCTGTCTCGTACCCTCATGCGCTCAACGAGCAAGAGAATAGATTCGGTTTACTCTTTCCGGTGGGACATCTCGTACCGAATGGCATCGAGAGCAAGCCAGTGTGAGATCTGAGAGGCCAATTCAGAGACCGGCCTTCCTGCTTCAAGAAGACGAGCTTTCCGTTCAGCGAGACTATTACCCCTGACGGGCACAGAGTTGGGATTCTTCTCCATCTCTTGAATTCGCGGATCCGCATTTGAGAGTTCATCCAGATCAACTGTACTTGCTCTCAGTTCAAGTTGGAGATTCGACACAAGATCGATTAGCTCATTCACAGCACGAGCAAAAACCGAGTCAGGCTTTCCCGCGCGAACCTTTACGAGCTTCGAAAAAGCATCCTCCTGAAGTCCACTTCGGATATGTTCTAGAAGCGGAGCAAGATCATAGATCGCAGCCTTTTTCCCAAGCGCTCTTTCATCCTGGACTTGCGATTCGACAAGCCGCTCGAAATCAGCACGCAACAACCCAGGCGTCATCGCGAGAGCAAAGGTTGCAACCTCTTGGCTGAGATTCAGATACTGCGAAGCAACTGAAACCGGAGATCGATTGAGCTTCGAGGGCTGACCTTCTGTTGTATTCGGAGCAGCTTCGGTAGCTGCACGTGATTGCGGTTCCATTACTACTCCTTCCCGCTCATATCCAAGTGGAATCTCCAAGGGCGATGGTGATGGTCGCCCAGAAAAGTACCGAAAGCAAAAATCCAGGGCTAGCTGCCCGAAACCGAATAATTTCCACAAATTGCCAGGGTAGCAAATACGAGATGAGTAAGGATTCCTTTCCTGGTACCTTTTGCGAGGGGCAAAACTACCGAAAAAAAAGGGAATTGTGACTTCTCTCACTGCTCTACGGTGGAATAAGCAGGAGGCTTTTGCTCCAATTGGGTAAATCAACTTTCCAAAAGCAGTAATCTCATGGAAATCTCACCATCTCAGCACGGAGCACCGACCCGATCACAGCAAGATTCGACTAGGGGAGAAGCTCGACTTTCAAAACCAACCTATCTCCCTGAGGACCTTACGGCTGAACTTGAAATCCGAGTTCGCGCGCTGTACGCAGACAAATCCGTACTCCCTCAGCACAACTTCGAGCATGTTCTCCAGGTTCGAGAAGCGGTAAAGCCGCTGATTGAACGGTGTGAGAAAGCAGGAATTCCAATCGATCGAGTAGCGCTTGATCATGCCATCCTCCTGCATGACCTTCTCTACGCAGTCGATCATCAGAAGTTGGGTTTTGAAAGCAAAGAGGCTCTCTCGGCCGACTATGCTGAGAAACTCCTCCTTGAACTCGGGGCCCCACTGGAGCACGCACGCAAGGTGAAGGAGATTATCTTAGCCACGCACCATCAAAAGGAGCCTCAGACTCCCGAGGAGATCCTTATTCGTGCTGCCGACCTCTCAAATCTTGCTGGTGACTATAAATCGTTTCGAGCGACCACACATAGACTACACGAGGAGTCTCGTATTAACGGCAATGCCGGAATCTCGTTTCAAGAGTTCGTTGTTCGATCGTACCGTTTCTTGTCTTTTTTTACTGCTTCTCAACTTGAACTGACCGATGGCGCCCGAACTTCAGATGGAAAGTCCGAATGGCATGAAAACGTATTCTCCAACCTTCAGAGACTCCATGCGGAGGCATTCGGAACAGAGGAGCAATCTGTCCTAGTGATTGTCGGGCGAGAGGCTCTCGATAGAGTGATGCTTGAGCCTCCTCGTGCTGGAA
>JAGRAO010000247.1 GCA_020434565.1 Bdellovibrionales bacterium | reverse complement strand
CTTTTCGAACCCTCTCTCAAGTTGTGATGTTAAAGCAGGCTAAGAAAACCCCTCAACAGATCGCCCTCCATCTCGAGTTAAAGCCCTGGATGATAAAAAAGCAGTGGTCCTTTGCCGGGCGTTACAAGGCTCAACACGTAACCGAGATTCTCGAGGGCCTCTTAGAGTGTGAGAATCGGCTCAAAGCAAAGTCTCTCGGGCCTGAATTGATCTTTAGTCGCCTGGTAAGGAGGCTCGCCCCATGAAACCTCTCCCAAAGAAATCCGCATTGGTATTTCTCTTCCTCTTCCTACTCCCGGGGTGGTGTAACGCCGAAGACACGGCGATTGAGATGGCGAGCTCTGCCGCTTTGCAACAGAACAATTCAGTTCGAGGATGGGATTTTCTCGCTGACTCACTGATTGAAGATGGAATTTCTCGAGAAGAAATTGAAAAAGTTTATGCGCGAAGCTCCTTTCCGGAATTCTCAGAAATCTCCTTCCAGCTCAGCCCGAGCGAAACGAAGAACATGTACCGGGGCTTCTTTAACCGCGGAAAGCTACAAAACGCCAGAGAATTCCTCAAAACATACGCTTCCTCGCTTGAGGAGATGGAAAAGCGCTTTCAGGTGGATCGCCGCGTTGTTGCTGCAATCCTCCTCGTTGAAACCCATTTCGGTACGGTCACTGGTAATGAACTCGTAATTTATCGCCTCTCTCGGTTGGCGGGGCTTGCCGATCCGAAGAATGTTAAACTGAACTTCACGAGACTTAGCAAGACCGACCGCTCAATCACGGAAGAGCAGGTTAACGCTCGCGCCCACTACCTCTTCCAGATGTTTTATCCTGAGGTGCTCGCCACCTTTGAGTTACAGAGAAAAGCAGGAATCGATCTTTTTGAATTGAGAGGTTCTCGATCTGGTGCTTTTGGGATCCCCCAGTTTCTCCCGACCACCTACTTTCGCTACGGCGTGGATGGTGATGGGGACGGTCAGGTATCTCTCTTTAATATGAAAGACGCGATTCACTCGGTTGGGAGTTTTTTTGCTGGCTTTGGCTGGAAAAGCGACAGCTCTGACGAGGAAAAGAAAAAGGTGATCTGGCACTACAACCATAGTCAACCGTATGTCGATACGGTCCTTGAGCTCAGCAAACAGTTCTAGAATGAGGTGGATCGGTATGCTTTTTGAGATGGCTTTTCAACTCCAGTGCGCTACAGTGCTCCCCGTAGCTCTCCGGTCCTTCGGAGCGGAGGAGTTTCTTTTCGGGTTGCAGATTCCGAAGAGAATGTTGAGGATTTCTCTATGAACCCAGAAAAACCGTTGATTCTCGTAGTCGAAGACGACGAAGACAGTTTGAGTGCACTTTGCGCAATACTCGAAGCACTTGGTTATTCGCATATTGCATTTCCATCGGCCAAAGCTGCGCTTTCGGAAATCGGTGGTAAAAATATTAAACTCGCGCTCCTCGACATTATGATGCCCGAAATGAACGGCTATGAGTTGCTCCAGGAGATTAAAAAGATGGAAGAATTTGCCGCTCTTCCGATCATCATGGTGACCGCAAAGGATCAAGATAGCGAAATTCTCGAAGGCTACCAGTTCGGCGCTGACTACTACATTACGAAGCCGTTTACCTCGAAGCAGATTGAATACGGCGTAAAACTGTTCCTCTGAAACTCTGACGAGTTCTCATGTTGATAGATGATACCTTTCAGTTCTCGAACTCTCGTGGCTTTGTCGTCATAGAAGGGGTCAATGGAGCCGGCAAATCAACGCTCCTTTCCCATCTTGAGCGAGTCCTTGTTGAGTCACAAATTCCTACCCTTATCACAAGACAACCGGGAGGAACTGCGCTCGGAAAACTTCTTCGGTCTGTGCTCCTTGAGAGTGAGGGTGCGGCTCGGACTCCCCTCGCAGAACTCTTTCTCTTTGCCGCGGATCGAGCACAACACGTGTCAGAGGTTATTCTCCCGGCGCTTCGTGCAGGAAAACTTGTCTTGTGTGATCGCTACTCGTTTTCGACAGAAGCATTTCAGGGCTACGGAAGAGAACTTGACCTTGATGGGGTGAGACAGGTCAACGAAATAGCTGTGCAGGGCTGCTATCCCGACGTGGTTATCCTTCTGGATATGGATCCTGCGGCAGGATTGAAAAGGAACGCATCAGAACCTCGAGAACACGATAGCTTTGAGGATGAAGAGCTCTCCTTTCATACGCGATTGCGGAGAGGATTTCTTCAAATGGCTGAGGACCTTCCGATACCTTTTCTCGTGATCGACGCTACTCAAACGAGGGAGAAAGTAGCGCAACAAGCGACTGCAGTGGTACAAAAGCTCCTCAAAGAGAGTAAACACCTCGTACTATGACCTCGCCACTTTTCGGACAAGATAGAATTCAACGATCTCTCGATCTCCTGTACCAAAGAGATCGGCTGCCTCAATCCTTACTCATTGCTGGCTCAAAGGGATGTGGAAAACTCACTCTTGCAAAGGCCCTTGCGCAACTCCTCTTGTGTGAACGAGCTCACGAAAGTAAGCGAGATCCTCTCACTTCATGTGGGACATGTCATCAATGCCTCGTTGTCTCCGCTGGAAATCATCCCGACGTCTTTCTGGTAAACGGAGAGGAGAAAGACGAAGGAGACACCCAAGCTATCCGGGGACTGCTTTCGCAACTTGCACACGTTCCGTTCTCAGGAAGCCGTCGAGTTATAATCCTGAAAGAGGTCCAGAAACTCCCACAACAAGCGCTGAATGCCCTGCTTAAGTCTCTTGAAGAGCCTCGTCCAAGCACCTTCTTCATACTCACCTCTTCACAGCCGGCAAAACTCATTTCGACAATCCGCTCTCGCTGCCAGCAGTGGGATTTTGATGAACTGAAATTCTCTGACTTTAATCGAGCGCTTTCAGCTCGATCCAATCCAGCTTGGGACATTCTCGAGCAAATGCAGAAAGAAGCCTTATACTATATCTGCGACGGATGTCCCGGACAGGCCGAAGAACTGCTTCAGGAACTCCCGCTTTGGAAGGAACTCACGCATAACATTCAAAGAATAGAAAAAGACGGCCGTGTTTTTGCGATCTCCTATGCGCAAGAACTTGCCACACAAAAAGATCGCCTTCCCTTGCTCCTCCGTTTCCTTCGCGCAATCGCACGCAAAAAGATGAAAGAATCATCGGATACTCTTGATCGAACACGGTGTGCCGTTTTGCTGCAAAACCTCATCATTGCAGATTATGCAATCTCAGACCGGCATATGAATGCTACCACCGTTCTAAGCTCCGTGTTTGATGCTTTTGCCACTTCTAAATCGCAGGCAATCCCGTTTGATAGCAGTTTCCTTATTTCGGAAACGCTCGTGTAGAATCTCCCGGTCAAGAATGCGTGACAAAGATTGACGTACCGCCTCAGAAAGCGCGACGACTTCCACTCCATTTTCGCAACATAGCGGCGAGCGTATCGAATTTGAAGGGTTTTGCGATGTAGTCATCCATGCCAGCCTCAATACAGGTCTCCCGATCTCCCTGCATCGCATTTGCAGTAACAGCGATAATTGGTATGCGCTTTCCAGTGTGTTCTTCAGCCTTACGAATCATCGCTGCGGCCTCGTAACCGCTCACAAAAGGCATCTGACAGTCCATTAAGATCAAATCGAAAGGAGTCTCTGTGTCGGAACCATTGAGACAGTCGATCACTTCACTTCCGTCTTGGCATACCGTAACGGAGTGTCCCAGCTTCTCAAGGAGTCTTAGGCCAAGACGTTGATTGACGGCATTATCCTCTGCAAGAAGCACATGAAGCGAACGCTGCTCTCCCTGCTCGGTATTCGTCTCTTCCTGCCGCAAGTCCTCCACTTCTGAGACTCTCGGAAGTGGGATAGAAAACGAAAAGCGTGAGCCGAGATCAATCTTACTTCGGACAGCGAGAACCCCATCCATCAGCGCCACTAGTTGGCGGGCAATTGAAAGTCCAAGACCCGTCCCGCCATATTTTCTGCTCGTCGAGTCATCAGCTTGAGAGAAAGGATCAAAAATCTTTTCAAGCTTGTCTTGTTGAATTCCAATTCCCGTATCAGCAACGGAAAAAACGACGTGATCAAGGCTTTGAGCATTACCCGAAGGCTCAACAACTACCACAATTGAGCCACCGACTGGAGTAAACTTTATAGCGTTGCCTATGAGATTGAGGAGGACCTGACCGATACGGGTCTTATCTCCGCGAACAACTCGTGGAGTTCTTGGATCAATGTAGACGACTACAGTAATCTCTTTGTCATGCGCTCTCGAGGAAAGTAGAGAGACCACACCCGATACGAGCTTCTCAAGATGAAACTCAACTGGGACGATCGCCAGCTTCCCAGCTTCTATTTTCGAGAAATCAAGAATGTCATTGATAATTTCTAAAAGGAGCTCTGAACATCCTTTGACTGTTTCAATTGTTTCCCGCTGATCTGGGTCGAGCTTCGAGTCAAGTGCCAGGTCCACCATTCCCAAGATTCCATTGAGAGGAGTCCGGATTTCGTGACTCATGTTTGCGAGGAACGTACTCTTTGAGGCGCTCGCGAGCCGAGCTTGGTGTTCCGCTTCTCGCGCAAGGTCATTTGATGCTCTTAAATCTGCTGTACGCACTGCCACGAGCTCTTCAGTCTGACGCTTCATAATCGAAAGACTCGCGACCACTACCGCGAGAATCAAGGTTGAAAGAGATGCCCAAAAGCTTACCCATTGCGCGGTATCATGCGGCCTCGCGGAAAATCCCGGGAGCTTTTTCCAACCGAGGGTTAACGGGACTCCGAGCAGCTCAAGCTGCGTCAGCCGTTCAGGCGTCTCGTCGTTTTTCATGGATCGGTAGATCAGACTCCCGCGGTCTTCTCCACTTCCGTCGTAAACTCTTACCGATACCTCGTCTGCCCATTGGTTTCGAATAGATTCAAAGAAGTTTTCGCCAATGAAGGGGGCGTAAACCCACGCCTCGAGATTTTCAACCCGATCGGCTTCAGTCTTGACAGGACTTCCCTTACGATAGAGCGGAACAAAGACGAGGAACCCTGCCCCACGATTTTTGTCCTGTACGAGAGTAATCTTCTCACTCATCGAGGCAGAGCCGGTCCTCATGGCCCTATCAGCGGCGGATCGTCGGTTACGCTCAGATCCGAGATCAAGTCCGAGTGTTTGAATATTCGGTGCCAATGGCTCAATGAACGTAATAATATACTTATCGGGAGCATCGAGCGCCGGCACATTCGGTACACTTGAAAGGTGAAAGTTCGGGCTGACCTCGGTTTTTGCCCAATTCAGATAGCTATCAACTTGTTTATTCTGGACACGCTGAATAACTCCCATCCCGTGAATCCCCGGGTATCGAGAAACAAGCTCTGAG
>JAGRAO010000246.1 GCA_020434565.1 Bdellovibrionales bacterium | reverse complement strand
TAACGAGGGTAGACCAGGGTCCGATTTCCTGGTCCAAAGCCGTGATTTGCTCCGCCGATAACGAGCATTGGCCACTCGTGAGCATTCGAGTGGTGTTTCTCCCCGTTGTCTGAGAGATACACGATTACGGTGTTATCAAGCATCGAGCCTGAACCTTCGGGAATCTGCTTTAAACTCTTTGCAAGGCGCGAAACCATACTCACGTGAAAGTCAGTTACTGCGTTAAGAGCCGTGTAGTTATTGGCGTGACACAGCGAGTGCCGCCCAATGCCAGAGTACCCGAGTCTTTCGTAATTCAGATCAAACGCTCCTCCTGTCCCCGAGCCGAGAACTGCTACGTTTGAGAGCCCACCGAGAAGAGCGGCTTTTACGAGATCAAACATGACCTCGAGGTGGTCGAGTGACCTGGTTGATTCGTAAAGCGTTCCTGGACCGGGGCCCTGGGGCGCTACCTCACGGAGCCGTTGCTCCATTCCGAGAATAGTTTGGTGGCGAACACTTAAGGTATCAACAGCTTCGCCGTACTTTTCAATTTTGTACTGCATCTGAGGGCTGCCGTTGAGATCGGAGAGCGTTGCGTCAACGTCCGCTCGAATGAAGTCGAGAAGTTTACGGCGGTTCAAAAACGCCTGAGCACTTTCACCCTCTGCAACTGAGCCAAAGAGGTTTGAGTAGGCAATTGCTGGATTACAAATCATCGGCATCGGAGAGCGTTCACCAGCAGAGCATGTATTGTAGTTAAAAGGTGTCGTCGTCAACGAATGAATTCCGACCCGAACGACGTCAAAGGGCGAAGCTCGTCGGACCTCAGGAAAGGACGCGAGCACATGATCAATTGAAGCTGCCGAAGGTATGCGAGCCGTACTCGGAGAGCACGATAGCGCACCAAAGTGAGTTGTGTGGCCCGCCCCAGCGACTTTGTTTGACAGCCCGAGAACAACCCGTGTGTCGTCAACTATCGATGGTTCTCCCTGAGCTTGAGAAGCAAGGGAAGAAAGTGCTGAAGCCTGAGAGAGATCTGCGTTTGAAATATCGAGTACCGAAGAGTGGCCGTATCGCCGGTTGAAGTCCCCATAGTCGTTTGGGCCAATATTTCCACCGGCTGCATTGATAGCTGCTATTGAAACATCGGAGGCGAAAAAGCGCGGTATGACACCGTTTCCTTCCATGAAGATAATACATCGAAAGGGGTTCCGTTCGGAGCCAAGTGCGAAACGGGTCGGGGCAAAGAGAAGCGAGCCAGCTCCGCATCCTATTCCTTTTACGAAGCTCCTCCGTGAAATCGTTCTCTTGTGTTTCGTCGTAGCCATTACTGCTCCTCCTCTACGGCGTAGCGCATGGTAAATGTTGGGCTCTTTAAAAGGGTTTTGACGGTTTCTTTGAGAGACCCATTTGTCTGCTGGTAGGTGTTCTCCATCGCTGTCAACGTGCACGCATCGTTATGCGTTTCGAGCCGACCGATAAAAAAGCGAAAAATTTGCCGGATAAAGCACTGCTCTACGAGTGGGCTTGCGGCGAGTTTTTCGCTAAATTCAACGGCGTCTGCCACGTGGCCGTCGAGTGTCGCATCCCCCGTAAAGATAATGTCGCTTTCCCCGTTTGGTTGGGCTCCGTGGTCTTGAGCCCGGAGAAAGCCTGCGTGGTTGTAAATCTCAAACGGAAGTCCAAGTGGGTTCATCAGTGAGTGGCATGTCTGGCAATACGAGTCAGAGGTTCGCGCAATAAGCCGTTCTCGTGCCGAGAGGTGTGCCGTCTCTGGCGGGAAAGAGGCATCTACTGTTATCGGAACATCGGGCACCATACCGCACAGAGCGTTTTCTCTAACCCACTTACCACGTTTTACGGCCGAGGGTCCGTTTTCAAAGTTGTCAGCGTGGGCTGCGAGCCACGCTGGATGCGTCAAAATTCCTGCTCGTTCGCTCTCTGGCAGCACATTCCAGCGAGCTTCGCGCGTCGCCGCGATATCTGATGAAACGTTATATACCGCTTGCGGCCACTGAGTGCTTCCGAAGCTCGACTCCAGATTTGATGGAAGGTAAAAGTCTCGCGAGGTGAAAAGCGTTCGAACGACTTCGCTATCGTTTTGTATGATCCGGGCGATCATTGCGAGTGCTTGTTCAGCGAGCGTGATCTCGTGCCCATAGTAGGCTGGCTTTTTCATGTGGTTAAACGATTCAGTCACCCAGTCGATCCCTTCAAAAGAAGAGGTCGATTCCGGAGTGTCGTGAAACGAATTTGTAAGCTCATCAAATCCCAACCATTCAATGAAGAAGCGTTCAAGCTTTTCGGTTAACCAGTATTCGCTGTAATGAGAGTCGATGCTTTGATCGATTCCTGAGTAGTTGAGATCTATCAGAGAATCAAGAACAGCGGATGACCCTATACTCCCGTCATCAACTGCGTCTTCGATCGCTTGGATCCTCGGGAGTGGAGGAAAGACCCGTGCTGGCTGCATCTTGCTCGGAGCACCGGGTCCTTGATCGGTTAGGGTGTACGCGAGCGATTTTCCGAGTTCTGTATCGGAGAGAAAGTTTGCTCCCTCTTCTGCTCTTTCCCCTTTTCCAAGCTCTGATCGAAAGAGTGCAGCAGTAGTTGACCAAGCTGCACTTGTAATCTGCTCCATCACGGCAGACCGTTGCGCTTGTGTGTCTCTGGGGTTGTTTGCTACAGCATCTGCTGCAAATGTAGCGAGACGAGTGAGCTCTCCTTCGCTTGGTTCTCGAAAGAGGACAAAGTTTTTGAGATAAACCCGTAAAAACGATCGTATACAGTCAGTCGATGGAGTGGTCACTTGGATCATGCAGCGGTGTTCCGGAGGTCGCGGGACTCCTGAACTTGTTGAACCGTCTATCCATCCCTCTCGTGTGTGCCATAAGTAATTGAAGTACTCGCTTAAGACCGTGTCGTTGAGCGTTTCGCCCTCTGAGAAAGTGCTGTATTGGTGATTCCCATCAGCGACGAGAGGATTGTACCGAGCATCAGACCCCCGCTTTCCGAGCGTTGCCGCCCACTCGAGATTGTCGATTCGACGTAGACGGGGCTTTGACGGCTCGGGGGAGCCGGTACATGCAAAGAGGGCGGCAGACGAGAGCTCATTTCCTTCAAGTTCTTCGTCAACGGGAGGTGGTATCGAGTCACCCCCTCCGCCATTGAGTCCGATGATCCAGCTTCGAATGATATTGTAGTCAGCTGCCGTAAACTGAGCTGTGGCGTTGAGATTTGAAAGCGGCATGGTTGAGTTTGGGCCACCGAAGTACCTTATGCGCTGTAGAATGTATGAGTGCTCGAGGTCATCTTGGTCAATGAGTGGAACATCAGCGGAACTCCGTGCAGCGAGCCAGGCTTCCTTTGAGTCAAGTTCGAGCCACTGGGTGTGCTGATTTAAGTGACAACTTGCGCAGTGAGTCGTGATGACGCGGTGAAAATCTTCAAACGGCACACCGGATATTGGAGTCGGTGTTGGGCTGGGAGTGGGGGATTCGTCCTGTTGAGCAAGCTCAACCTGACATGCTTTGATTTGTGCTTTGGCTTTCTTGAACTTTTTCCGAGCTCGTTTTAGGGCAGCGGAGTCGCGCAGTTTCCGTGCGACCTTCAGTGCTCTTTTAAAACTCTGCAGCCGAGGGAATTTTTTGAACTTGCCGCTTTTGAGTTTCCCGGCCTGAACTTTTCCTTTGTTATTGATCGTGCAGAAAAGTGGCTTTCCGTTGTAGTTCGTCTCAACTATTGGGCTCGCAGATGCTGCTGCCGGACCAGCGCAAAGGACACAAATGCTAAAAAAAACCGCCACCAACCTCATGGCAAGCTATCTCCCCGATCCCTAAGAGCTTTTGATTTACTGAACGTTCATTTCCACCCGTCAGAGAGCCAGCAATAAGCAGGCCACCAAGGGGCCTTGAAGGGGGGTGGAGTGTCAGGGCTAAAAGACTCAATAAATTCAAGATCTAAAGGTTTTAGTCCTTATCTTCTGCTAGCGGCCTTCGAGAGGGGATCAAGTCAAAGCCGAAGTAAGGGAGATACTCACGAGGATCGAACGCACATGCCAGAGAGCCGTTCGAAGCCAATTTCCCCGAACAAGGGTTCTGATGAGCTGCGCATCAAAACCGCGCTCCAATTTTGAATGAATCGGAGTCTGAATAAAGGCGGTGCTGAGCCAAATGAGTGTGAGCAATCCGAGGTTCACACTCCACGTGAGGCCCGGGTGTTTGGCCAAGAGGAGAGCCCCACTCGCAAGCTCCACGGTCATAATCGGAAACACAATCCACGCAATCTTGAACATGTGAAAGCGTTGGAACTCGCGATACCGGTCTTGGTCAATGAACGAAAAACTCGGGTAATGAACGAGCTGGATCAGCCAGATGAGGCCGCACATGAAAAATGTTGAAAATGCGTGAAGAAGTTTTGCTCCAAGACGTTCGTAAATTCACTTTCAGAAACGAGATGAGCAGGTTTGAGAAAGATCGATCCTACACAGTTTACGGCGCCACAAAAACCGTTGAGAGTTTTGGCGGCAAAACTGCAAAGCTCCTGAACCTGTTCGAGATCGGTTCCTTCGGTGATACGGTACGGTGCGTTGAGTGTATCTGCCAAAAGAGAGAGAGCTTCTTCGTTTCTTCCCGCAAGGACGAGTTGCCACCAGTCTCTCCTGAGTCTGGCTGCCAAAGCCGAACCGATCCCACCAGAAGCCCCGAGAATCAATGCTCCTTTTCCCATAGGCCCTCCATCTTTGCGGATTAGAGGGTCGGTAGAGCGAGTCCTTACAGAGGAAATGGAAAAAAGAGGTACCTCGTTAGGGGGGTGAGGTACCTCTTCCGTGATCCTTGCGGATCACATCTTCGATTACGTAGGGATAAGGGGGTAAAGAGATCTTGCTCGTCTCGTTTTGGCCTCGTTCCTTGGTTGTTCTCTCATGCAGCAGCATTCTGACAGCGCTGCGAGAGTCTTTCCTTCGTCTGCGAGCATGAAGAAGGAAGAGAGTCCTTTTATGCTGATCTCATCTTGAGATGCGCGCCATTCACAAAATGGGCACGCTGAGCGTGTGTTTCGAGAACGAGAAAAGAAAAAAGAGGCCCGGGTTTTTACCTTCACGTCCGATTGGGGGTTAAGACAGAATCTTCGGAGCGCAAAAGCTATTGTGGAATTGCAGAATCTCATCAGATAACGCATTAAACCCGGACCCTACTTAAGATGGTGAAGGACTTCCTCACACCATTCAAAGAGCGTTATGTCCGCGCCTTGAGAGGCGTGTCTTAAAAACGTACTTTTTATACATTTTAAGAATTTGTCGTATGTTTGATGGGTTAAAGACGCTGAGAACGAGAGTGGGCACGCCTCAATATTCGCGGGTCGAGTTTCTTGAAGCGAGCCTCTTAGAAACATATTCATTGTACATTTAAGCGCGGGGCCTACTCGGGTTCCTCTGGGTGTCGCTCGAAATACGAGC
>JAGRAO010000245.1 GCA_020434565.1 Bdellovibrionales bacterium | reverse complement strand
ATATTAAAGGAATTTGGGTTTTCAGGAGATAAGGTGCCGCTTGTCGGTGGAGCAAGCGAGGCTGGCTTTCTTGCTTCGGCTGGAGTTCCGAGCATAGACGGCCTTGGTCCGGAGGGATTTCTCGCTCATGAACACGGCGAGTATATCGTAAAAGAAACTCTGTGTAGAAAGATGAAGGTCCTGGCGACCTGGTTCTTGCGCCAACAGTGTGAAAGGAGAAAAGCATGACCCGTGGAAGAGGTAAGAGAGGGAACGTTCCGCCATCTACGAAAAGACGCGATTCGAAACTTCCGGCGTGGGACCTCTCGGATCTCTACAGTGGGATCGAGGACAAGCGTATTTCGAAGCACGTTCAAGAAGCCAAGCGTGATGCTTCTCGCTTTCACAAGCGATACCACGGCAAGGTGCTTTCAAAGGCAAAGAAGAAGCAATCTCTCCTTGAGATTCTCAAGGAGTACGAAGGAATTAGCCGCAAGTGCTCCAAGCCTGCGATCTATGCCGGGTTGATTATCTCGGATTCAGCCCTTGATCCCAAGCGGGGCGCGTTTCTCCAGCGTATGCAGACAGAATCCACCGTCATCAGTAATTTACTGACGTTTTTCCCACTGGAGCTGGCCGAACTTTCTTCAAAACAGCAGAAGGAGATACTTCAGAGTAAGTCTTTCGCTCCATACAAAAACTATCTCAAGAAACTCTTTGAGTCGAAAAAGCATATTCTTCCAGAGGAACAAGAGCATGTTTTCTCGGACAAGCGCCTGACGGGGGCTGGAGCCTTTGTTCGACTCTACAATGAAGAGTTCGCCCATCGAAAATATACAGCAACTTTTGGGAAAAAGACGACAGAGTTTACCTTGACCGATCTCCTTGATCGTCTCCATTCGCCTGATCGAGATATCCGAAAGGCTGCTTCCGAGGGTTTGAGTGAAGGCCTCAAGCAAGATAGCCGACGGCTCGCGTTTATCTACAACACCTTGATCGTGGATAAGGCTATTAATGACCGTTATCGCAATTATCCGACACCAGAAGCGTCTCGGCACCGCGATAATCAGATCGATCAAGAAACGGTCGATGTTATGACCAAGACTGTCGTTTCGAGTTATAAGCATGTGCAGAATTACTATGCTTTTAAAAAGAAAGCTCTCGGCTTTAAGACCATGTATGAGTTTGATCGGTACGCGCCGGTTGGTGGCTCGGATAAACGGGTTTCGTTCGATGAAGCGCGGGCGATGATCCTTGAAGCGTTTGGGCATTTTTCGCCCGTAATGCGTGAAACGGCTCAGATGTTCTTTGATCAAGGATGGATCGATGCGGCTGATCGACCGGGCAAGCGCAGCGGAGCGTTTTGCTCGTATGTGACCGAAGATCTCCACCCATATGTTTTTGTGAACTACACCGGAACGCTTCGAGAGGTCTTTACCCTTGCGCATGAGCTTGGCCACGGAATCCACGCCTGTCTCATGCGAAAACAAACCCACTTAAGTTTTGATACGCCACTCACAACAGCGGAAACAGCGAGTGTCTTTGCTGAGCTTCTCTTGTTTGAATCGCTCAAGAAGAAAATTAAGTCCCCTCGGGAGCTCTATTCTCTTTATGCCACAAAGATAGAATCGATCTTTGCCACCATTCACCGTCAGATTTCGATGTTTCTCTTTGAGCGAGATGCCCACGACGCTGTTCGAACACACGGCGAGCAAACTGTCGAGCAGTTCAATACCTTTTGGCGCAATCGGCAGCGGGAGATGTTCCGAAATTCGGTCGAGTTGACGCATAACTATGATTATTGGTGGGCGTATATCCCGCACTTTATGCACACGCCTTTCTATGTGTATGCATATGCATTTGGTGAATTGCTCACGTTAGCCCTCTATCAGCGCTATCTTGATAAGCCAGAGGGGTTTGAACAGAAGTACATCGAATTCCTCTCAGCAGGCGATTCTCGCTCTCCGCTCGAATTAATTCGCTCTCTCGGGGTCAATCCGAAAGATCCAAAGTTTTGGAAGAATGGAGTTATAGTTATTGAGCATATGATTGGCGAGATGAAAAGGACGCACGCCAGAATGTGATGGTTTCCTATGGGAGGAAGGGGCGGGAGCCGTGCACGACTGGTCGTTCTGACCGGGGCGGGCGTAAGTGCTGAAAGTGGGCTGAAAACGTTCAGAGATGGTGATGGCCTTTGGGAAGGCTACGCGATTGAAGACGTTGCAACGCCCGAAGCGTGGTTTCGAAATCCAGAACTTGTTCAGCGCTTCTATAATGAACGGCGAAAAGCTGTTCGAATTGCTCAGCCAAACGTGGCCCACAAAATTCTGGCTGAGCTCGAGTCGCAGTTTCAAGTCGACATTATTACGCAGAACATTGATGATCTACACGAGCGGGCTGGCTCGACCTCCGTGTTGCATCTCCACGGCGAAGTACTGAAAAGCCAGAGCTCGATAGACCCCACTGCGATCTACGAAATCGAAGGTGATGAACTCCGAATGGGCGAGGTGTGCGAAGTCGGGTCACAGTTGAGACCGCACGTCGTCTGGTTTGGAGAGCCTGTTCCGATGATGGACCAGGCTGTTCACCTAGCATCCCAGGCCGAGTTGTTTGCTGTGATTGGAACCTCACTTGTGGTGTACCCTGCAGCCGGACTTATCGATTGCGTTCCTTCAGGTTGCCCTCTCTTTCTGATAGACCCAAAGATTCCTCCTGGACTTCACTCGAGCGAAAGGGTCAAGATATTCCAGAATCAAGCGACAATCGGCGTTCGCCTTTTCGCGGAGTTTCTTCGAAATGAAACGTCCTAGTGGTATTTTCATGTTGGTCCTGATGGTAGGGGCTTCCTTTCCTCTCAGTTCGGCAGTTGCTGAGGCCGAGGTGTACGAGGTGGAAAAGATAATTTCGTACTATGACGTTGAAAGTGGCGAATGGAGATCTGTAGAGGCAACAGATTGTTTCTCTCTTCAGAAAGATGGCGAGGGTGCTTTTCGTATGTCGCTCAGGCTTATTCAGCAAAATGGTCATACCTGTAATCTCGACGGAGCCGTTCGCGAAACTGACTCCGGCTATGAGTATAGATATTCATTCAGTAGTCAAGAAGCGGCGTGTGTTCTTCAGGTTGCCAAAATGGAAGATCGGTTTCGACTTGAAGACGTCAACGGAAATTGTCGGAATATGTTTTGTGGCGCGCGCGGGTATTTTTCAGGAGTAGAGATCCCCTTTGCTTCTCTGCAAAAAGTTCGAGCTGGTCAGAAGGGGTGCGAGCTTTCATCCTCTGACTCTGAGGAATAGTCGATATGAAACCACGAATTCTCGTTCCTCTTGGAACTGATGGGAAAGCAAGTGTCTTTGGGCACGGTGAGATTCACTTTGCCCGAAAGAACTACCTGGTAAAGCTCTTTCGAGAGAGCCTCCTTCCCGTCCTCATTTCGCCGCTCACCGATATTCAAGATGCAAAGCAACTCCTTTCGGAATGTGCCGGGATCCTCTTGATGGGTGGAGATGATGTCGACGCGAAGCACTATGGGCAAGAAAATCACCCGAAAAACGAAATCGTTATTCCCGAGCGGGATATGCTTGAAATTGTTTTAGTTCGAGAGGCGTTGAGATTGCAGAAGCCTCTTCTTGGCATATGTCGAGGCGCTCAGATCATGGCCGTTGCCACCGGAGGTTCTCTCCATCAACACCTTCCCGACCTTGAAGGCGAGGTTGAGCACTCAGCATATCGCGAAAGGCGCTATCATGAGCGAGTTTCTGTATTAAAGCATCCAGTGCAGGTCGATCCTCGCTCCCGTTTCTTTGAACTCCTCGGAAGGCCAGCATCTCCCATCATTATGAACTCAGCGCACCACCAGGCAATTGATAGACTCCTCTCTCCGCTCTGTGTGGCAGGCACAAGCGCTGATGGTATTGTGGAGCTCATTGAACATGAGGATCCAAAGAGCTTTGCCTTCGGAGTGCAGTCCCATCCCGAAGTTTTTGAAGATAGTCCGTTGCAGCCACTCTTTCATGCGTTTGCAGAATCGTGCAAATTTCCCGTTGCTCGATAAATTGTCCGAGTGACAACTGACCGCTAGCCGTAGACGCAAGTCGAAGTTACCCATCCAATAAAGAATGGAAGGCTCAAATCCTCAAGGTGAATGCTCGTCTGTGGTGACGACTCACGAAGTATGATTCCCGGCCTGATTTGCACTGAGAATTTTGTTGAACTTTGTGAGGGTGTCCCGACAATCGCGGCATTCCCAGGGTGATCACTTGGCATAGTACGGTTAAAGAGCGATTCAATATCCCACGGAGTAACGGTTTTGGTTTCACCTGGTGCAAGAGGCTGGGAGACTTTGTACCCAAAGTTGAAATAAAGCGAGCCGGCAGACCATCCCGCTTCTGGTATGTTGACCACCACGAGCCCACCGAGGCGAGAGTGATAGGGATTTTCGATGGTTTCATCACCGGTATTGGTAACGGTAACGCTTCCTGAGGCGTATGCATTTACTTGAACGTGGTGCTTGAGGTAGGGGAGACCGTGGTGTGTTGCTGGGCAGGTTGCAAAAGACACTTGTTCTATTGAAGGGTTATTCGCATTCAGAAAGATAAGGGCGTAACGGTCCAGTTTGCTCGAGGGAGATGTTTCGTCGACGACTTCCTCGAGATTTTCTGTGCTTACGAAGACAACCTGTGCTCGAGCTGGTTCCGGCAAGGAGAAGGCTAGGGTGTATTGAAAAATTATTGATGTGAGAAGAAGGCGAGTGAGCTTCATAGCATTTCCTTTGCTGGAGAGTAAGATTAGTGGTCCGTCCCCATCGTATAGACGACCAGAAGAGTTCCTGAGACGTGAGCGTCACGAAAGTGCAGCTCTGAGTCGGTATTAAATACCGCCCCAAAGTAGCCAAGCGCCACGAGGTTCAATGGTACTGAGCCATGACCTTCAAAGCGATGAACAACGCTCGGTTCAAAGAGAACGATACTCGTATTGAAGTACTCGGGAACTATTTGGGTATATGAGCAAACCGGATTGGATTTGCTACAAGGTTGGAGAACGATATCTCCAGGAATTCCTTCGGGTGGACTTGCGAAGTGTTGTGTTGGGATACACTCCGTATTCTGGCACTCGGGAATCCCGAGAGTTTGCGCCATTGAACCCTCAGCATGTATTGACCAGCTCAGGGGGAGATCGGTTGACGCGTTTACTATTTCAAATCGGAAATTTGAGGCTCCTTGAAACCCAATAACGACAGCCTGAATCGGGCCGAAAAGGTGCGGAGCGACGTCGAGTGGCTTTGGAATCTGAACAACTGCTCCAGTCTCAGAAGAAAAGTGAACCGCCTCAACAGGGATATTACAAATGACTGTAAGTCCGTACTCGCTCGCTTGACAGTATTCGATGGGATCCGAATCCGCGAAGCAAGAGAGAAAAAAAAGAAAGGCGAGAAGGGCAGAGAGAATGAAAAGAGAGGGCTTCATAAACCGCTAAATCCTTTTAGC
>JAGRAO010000244.1 GCA_020434565.1 Bdellovibrionales bacterium | reverse complement strand
GGGGTAAGAGCCCACCAGCAGTGGGGTGACTCACTGGCTAGGTAAACCCCAGTCGAAGCAAGACCGAATAGGGGGATGAAGCTTCTCTGAAGCTTGAGCGCGGCCCGCGTTCTGAATTCCCGGGTAAGGTCGCATGAGCTATTCAGCAATGGATAGCCAAGATGAATGACTACTCACGACAGAATCCCGCTTATCGCTTGACTCTTCCTCAAAGAAGAACAGAGAGAGAAAAAGTTCAGTTTCATGAAAGACTTTGTTGTAACGTTCCGTCAATTTCTCCCGAAAGTTCGGTGGTCGATTGATGTTGATCCGTGTGCTCTCTTTCGAGAGGGACGAAGTGAGTCAGAGATTCCAGCCCGCATAAAACTCTCCGGGTGGGCCTTTCATCCCTTTCACGTGGTGAGTTTTCGACTGCTCTATCGTAAACAGAACGGAATCGTCGAAGAGATCGTTCGATTTGGCGCGACCCGTGATCGCCTCGATGTTCAAGCCGTGTATCCTCGGATCCGCTCAAGCCTTTTTTCGGGATTTGAAATTGAATTGCCGGTAGAGGTGGTTCGAGGTGCGAGGGCGAGATCGCTGTCGTTAGTCGCACACGCTGGCGTTCAAAAGCGTGAAATTTGGACGAATACCTATCAAGAGCCCTCGAAAGAGTTTGCTTGTTCTGAGGATTCACTCCTTTCGCTACTCAAGAAGCAGTTTCCGATAAGCGGCGCTTTTCCGTTTCGGTTTGCAGAGCAGCGATTGAATTCGCTCGGCGTTCTTGTTGACTGGAGTGGGGATGAGGCGAGCTTTGCGAACCTCGCTCGGCGGCTGAAGGTGGCCTTTGAGAAATCATCCTTTGATTGGTCTGCAGTTCGCTACGTTGGATTCCTTGGGCCTCGAGGAGCCGTGCTGCCTACTCTGCCAGTGGATCTGGGGAAGGGAGTGGTCGTCGAGGTCTTGGCGCGCGGGAATTACGAGAGCTGGTCAGAGTTTGTTCGCAAACACTCTCACCTCGAAGGGATCTTTCGTGTTCATCCACGATTTCAATTCGAGGCTATCTCCCCGCGAGTTCTCTGCAATGAACTCGCGCTCAATCCACCACTTGGTCTCGTGTTTCCAACGCTTGAGGAAAAAGCTACTCGAGTGTTCGGGCAGATTGGGAAAGAAATTAGAGCTTCTCAAGTTACCGGCCCAGTGTGGCTCGCCAAGCGCAGTTTTCTCTTTTCTCTCCCCTCTGATCCTCACTCAGGTGTTCCAGAAGGAAGTATCGCGCAGTACGCAGAGATGCGTGATATCCAGCTTGCCCCAGTCTCCGATGGGGGTGAGGGGGGGAGTTCAACTCCGAGCTCAGTGACTGACCTTGTTTTGTGTTCAAAAGTGACACTCGATAACCGAGGCCAGAGTCCTCTCGCTGATAAGGCGTTCCTCCTCGCCGAAAAGCTAAAGCAGTGCGGCCGAACTCCCGGTTTCTGTATGCTGGAATCTGATAGTGATCTCTTTTCTGTCGGGTCCTTTCCTGTTTTCTCGCTGAGAGAAGTGGCAGCTTCTCGAGGAAATTTCAGAAGTGTCGAGCGCCTTCTTGCCTTCGGTGTTGCTGGAGTTCAGCCAGCGTTTCTTCTCCGGTATCTCCTCAAGAAACCGGTCTACCGTATCGAGATTCAGGAAGAAGAGAGCCGTATCCTGGAGCAGGAGCCGGAAAGAAAGACTGCGCTAGATCGGGCGAAACGAGCTTTGTGTGTTTCACTTCCGTATGAATCGATCGCTCGGGTAGAAACCGCTCATGAACTTAGTCAGCTGTTTTTAGCGAAGCCGGAGTGGGAGTCGGAGCAGGGGAAAGGGGAGTTCATTCCGAAGCCGTTGTCGCTTGTCATCCCAGTCTTTAACGCGCTCTATGAGACTGAATTGTGTATCGACTCGTTGCTTCGGGAATTCCCGGAGTCAGTCTCGCTGTATGTCGTAGACGATTGCTCTGCTCCGGGAGTGAGTCTCCGGCTCGAGCAGCTCGCGAATGAAAATCCACGGATGAACCTCATTCGGCATGAGAGAAATAGTGGATTTGTTCAAGCGTGCCTCTCTGGATTGCAAGTGATTCCAAGTGATTCTGACGTTGTGTTTGTGAACTCGGATGTCGTTGTATCGAGCGGAGTTTTTGAAGCTCTTCAGAAAGCTGTGCGGGCAAAACCGTTAGCTGCATTGATCTCGCCACTTTCGACAGGGAGTCATCAGCTCTACCTCAATCCTTCTTCGAGTGAAGGGTTGAATGGTGCTGCTGCAGCACTGAGAGAACTTGGTAATCCAAATTTTCCGACTGTGATAGCTCCTGATGGTCAGTTTCTTCTCGTTCGAAGGTGGGCAATCGAGCGTTTCGGTTTCTTTGACCCGGTGTATGAGCGGGGATTCTGTGAAGAAACAGATCTTGGAATGCGCATGTTCTTACACGGTGCTGACATCGTGTGTGCAGATAATGCTCTCGTGTATCACAAACAATCTGCTTCCTTTGGGAAGCGATCAAGAGAGGTGCTCTATCAGAAGAATCGAGCACTTTTTGATAGGCGGTGGGGTATTCTTTTTGAGGTAGCTCATAAGACTTTTCTCTCGCGTGATCCCCTGAAACGGGTACGAAGCGAGTACTCTCGGATTCTGCCAGAGGTGACGTTTCTACAGGAGAGTTTTCGACACAGAGAGTGGATAGATGCTGATTCGGTCCCCCTCGCTGTTGATTCTCAGCAAGAGTTCTTCCAGCGAGGAGATGAAATCGTTTTCCTCCTTCCAAATGTTGTTGCTGGTGGCGGATCACTTTCGGTAATCCAGCACGCAAACCAAATGACAGCCGAGGGACGACGGGTGATCGTTTTTTCTCTCGGAGCTATCGAAGCAGAAGCTCTCCAGAGTTCGCTTGTTCCTATCGTGCAGATCTCTGCTAAGGAGTTTCTTGCTCTGAATTGGTCTACCCAGGTGGTCATCGCCACCTTTTGGACCACAACCTATCTCCTCAAACACCTTGTTGAGAGGGCTGAGCAAGTTCGGCCCTACTACTATGTTCAGGATTTCGAGCCCTGGTTTTATGAAAAGGCGCATCCTGACCATGATGCGGCGTTAAAAACCTACTCTTTTGGGTTTCCGCTTGTCGCAAAGACTCAGTTTCTGTGTGACACCGTACAGCGAGAGTGTGGAGTCACTGTAACCCGGATCTCTCCCGGGCTCTCTGATGGCGTGTTTTATCCCGGAGAGCAATCGACTCACGTTGGAAGGCCACGAATTGCAGCGCTCTTTCGTGCAGTAACCCCCCGCCGAAGAAGTGATCTATTGGCCGAAGTTCTCTTGATTGTGGCCCGACGACTGCCAGAAGTGGAGATCTCTCTTTTTGGCGGAAACGACGGGGTGCCAGCAGAGCTACTCCCTTATGTTCGCCTTGCCGGTAGGCTCTCTCAAGCCGAGGTTGCAGATCTGTATAGGAAGACAGACATCACTTTTGATCTCTCTCATTGGCAGGGATTTGGGAGAATGGGGATAGAGTCGATGAGCTGTGGGTGCGTTCCGATTCTTACTCGCTCTGGGGGAGTTTCCACGTACGCGACAGAGTCAAATTCGATTCTCTTAGATAAGATAGATCCTGAATCAATCGCTCAAGCGACTATCGGGGTTCTCCTCAACAGAGAGCTTCGAATGGAGCTCCGGCGAGCTGGTCTGGAGACGACACAAAAATTTCGAGAAAAGTTTGCAACGAGAGACTGGCTCTCTCTGATTGACTCACGTACTGAGTCGGCGGCAGAAGCTCAAGCCCGTAATCAAGAAGTAGCCGCGTAAAGGATTATTCCTGATAAGGCCTGAGCTTGAGCTGATGGAGATCTACTACGGCCTTCCTTCCGACTGTTGGAAATTCCTTTACGGTCACCCACGAATCGATATGCGGCTCTGTCGGCAAGCCAAAGATCTCTTTCTCATCCTGGAGGCTCATTCGTTCCCCTGGCCGAAAGATTGGGAGAAGGGTTATCGCGTCAAAAAGAGCGGCGAACCGGTCTTCTAAGCGTTCGAACTCTTCCGAGTCAAAAACACCCGGGGAATAGACCTCACCAACTTCGCGTTGACCCTGGACGACGGTGAGAATACCGTTGCCACCAGCGACTTCAACGAGTGGCCGAGCGGATTCAGGATGGGGAAAAAACGTGAGGTAGACCTCTCGTCCGTTTGGAAAGGTTTTCTTAAAGGCAATTGCATCTTCGTCGTGCACAAGCCCGACACCTCTTGGCTGATCGAGTCTCTCAAATGAGTGATCGCCAACGATATGCTCAGAGCCGTAATGAAAAGGTGAAAACACGGTGACTTCCTCGACTGCCGCTTTTCCGTTCGGAAAACTCTATAAGCTCTCACGATCTCAAGCAAATATTTCTGTCGAACCCACGGGGCAACTCTTCAGGAAAAGTGTCGAAAACAGGGAGATACCACCTTTTGACAGGAATTCTGCCATGCGAATTGATTCATCTTTTTCTCTACCCACTTCAACTTCTTTTCAACCGTCTTTGAAGGGGCAACTGGGAGCAGCTCCACAACGTCAGAGTTCGTTCTCATCGACAATTGAGAATCGCTCGGAACAAGCTCTCGGTCTCTTTGACAGCCTCGGCGAATGGTATGGCGGAGTGAAGACTAGAGCATTTGAAGATCTCTCTTCACTGTCTGGAAACGGCTTGTCGACGTATTCAAACGTTCGAGAAGTTGAAAAGGGGTTTGTTCAGCAGATTCGTGAGAATCCAACGGATGTTGTCCGGCGGTACTCTGAGCGCGCTGTAAAGACATCTCCAAAAATCCGTATTCTCGCGAAGGGAGCAAACTTCTTTAACGCAACTACAGGTATCCTTGAAGCTGCGCATACCTTTCACCTGGAGCGCAAAGCTGGAAGTACTACCTTTCCGAAAACTTTAGGGGCGTTTGTATCATCAAGTGTGCAAATTATGGCCGGTGGAGCTGTTGGAGCGCTGGCGTTTTCAGCGGCCGCAGCGGGAGCGCCTGCTGCTCTCGCTCTCGGTGGAGCCGTCGTACTTGGAGGTGCCGTGAGCTTCGGGGTCGGGAAAATTTCAAGCTGGATCTTTGGATAAGCCGCCTCGACTTCATAAATTGTCCTAAAAAGCCCCATCTTTCACGGATTAAGAAAGAAGTTTGTGCTCTCTAGGTTAGTGTTCGAAAAACCGCTACCTTTAGCCCGGTATAGTCACTCTTTCAAATCTCGGGGCGGGTCCATTCGTCTCGATTCATATGGGAAGACCCAAGATCATTGAAGGGTTTTCTTCCTTTTTTTACATGATCATCCAAGAGCTGAATGTTTCAGCTCTTCCCGCTTGTCGTCGTAGCGCACAGCGCAGAAGGAGTACACAGATGTCTGATTTCATGTCAGGGGGAAATCCGTTCCTTACGGAACGAACTTTCGGAGAACCTGTCGGTCCGAAACGGATGACCCGAACCGGGGTCTTCGTGAAGTTGGCGATCTTGATTGCCATCTT
>JAGRAO010000243.1 GCA_020434565.1 Bdellovibrionales bacterium | reverse complement strand
GACGACCAGCCGCTTTGAATGTTGGAAGAGATTTGAAAGTGGGGCGAAAGAAGAGAAGACCTGCTATCCAACTTTTCCCAAAGTCTTCATCGAAGTTTTGCCTTTCCAGCGATTCCTCGAGCTGTTTCGGTTTAAGGTCAATTTTGTCTCTGCTCGTAAAGGCATTGACGTGGAGTCACTTTCGACGATCGTATTCCTCCGTTCTCTCAGAGGGCATTCTTTTGGCAATATGGCCTGCGAGCAAACTTGCTCACAGTGAGGGACGAAGCAAGGACGTCGTCGTTTCGTGCCTCCTCAAAGAGAGGCAGATCGAATACGGAATCGCCGACTCAGTATATTCAGAACGTTATGAGACAGGGCTTTTATTTTGGAGAAATCGTTCCCAACGAACTCAGGTGTTGAACCAAATTACTAGATTTTAAAGAATCTGGCGTTTAGTCTCTTCGGCAGTCATGAAGAAATTGTTCCCGCTCGTCGCCCTGCATCTGCCGTTCTCTTTCGTTCTCGTCGGTCTCTGCTTATTCCTTTTCCCTCTTCTCACCTTTTCAGAGGACTTACTCAATCCTTACTTTAAGCGGTGCGAGTCCTCGAACCCGAAGTGGCTCGCGGCGATCGAGTGGAAGTCAAAGGCAGATTTCGAATGTGAGCCCTACGCTCTCGGGGTTCCGTATTCGGAATTGAGTGATGAGAGAAAACAGCAGATTCTTAATTCCACGCTCGAAGAGTGCCGCGCTACCGTTTTTGGGAACTACCAGAAGCTCATTTTTCCGAGCTCTGAGGGGGTGTCGTTGACGGAGTGGATTCGGAACTTTGTCGCTATGATTTTGAGCGAATTAAAGCGGGATGCCAAGTTGGCGAAGGCTTCGGCGGAGGGTGTTGCAGGAGCTTCACGATATTCAGCGGAGCTTGTCGATACTGCTGGAAATCTCCTGAAGTGCCTTGGTACAAGCTATATTAAATATGTTCCATATGACCGCTCACCGCAGACGAAGAAGTTGTATGAAGAAACCATAGCCGCAGCTCAGCGCGCCTTTTCTCTCAGTGCGCACCTAGAGGAGATGGGAAACCTTTGGACACTTTTCTTTGGAGAGTTTGAGGCAGGCCAAGCGCGCTCTCCACTCTATGAATTCGTGTCTGAACGCTCGACTGCTCAATGGATTGGGATGAACCAAGCCCGTAAAAGGATCCGGAGCGCCGCTGAATCGTGCTCCGGAGATATCACGCAACTCGGGATCGACGAAGATAAGTTTTTCTACTACGCAAAGACCCTCGTCACAAAAGCTCGAGAACATGAGAGCTATGCAGAAGAGCGTTATCACTGTTTGACGAAAGACATGCGAGAGCGCTTTGAACGGATACGAAAGGAAAGTTTTGTTCCTGGAGGGGGACCAGCTCTCGATCATGCCAAGCAGGACATCGTCGAAGTAAGACAGTATCGGAATAATGCTGTTCATCATCAGTGCGAGCTTTTGAAGGAAGTACAAGCTGGGTATGAGGAGATAGAACAAGCAAAACGCGCGGCAGAAAGGAAACAAGCGATTGAGGGAGAATTCTATAAGCTCAAACAGGCGTACATTCGAGCCCAGGAAGAGAGTTGTGGGGAAGACGGGCAGAAGGAATGGAATGAATTGACAGAGTATGCCACGAACCCTTGCCTTCAAGATGTCTCAACGAAAGACTTGCTCGATTTTCGCGAGGCAGTTCGCGCTCGAATAGCTCTTTCTCACAGGGAGAAAGCGAAATACGAAGCTCTTGTTTCGGCACTGAAAACAGCGATTCATCAGTGCAGAACTGAAGTGGAGTTTCAAGACCCAGCCGATCCATCTCAGAGATTATCCGTCTCTCGGGCGCTTACGCTGCTTGAAGAATATTCGGAAGAACCAGGCTATCGTTGCGTAAAGTCAGTCGAGCTCACACTCGATAAGTGGCGTGAGGAGTACGCTCGTTCGAATTCTTTTGCACTCTCTCAGCTCCTCCCACTCAAGAAAGCAATCCTTGAGTTTGTTCGCTCGAAACATGATGACTTATTGAATCGGTGTGGGCTCTATGAGTACAAATCGGGAATCGACGAAATCCTGGAACGGGTCGCAGCTCTCGATGGTCCGAAAGAGTGCGTTGAACACTATCTTAAGCCGGAGCTTGACCAACTACGTCGAGGCTCTGTCCTTTTCACGCAACAGATCCGAAAACTTGAAGAGTCCGCTAACGTGAGTCTTCAGGAGTGGATGGGGAAAGCAAACCTCTTGGTTGACCAGCTCAACACGTATATTGCCGGATATAGGTCAACGGGCAAATTTGGAGCGGGATTCTGCTCTTTTCTTGAGGACTCGCTCAGAATCAGCATCCCGCAATTGAGAGAATACTCTGTGCACTATGGGATTGAAGGAGTTCCTAACGGTGCGTGCGATACCGTGATGTCTGGCGTGAGCGAGAATCTGTCAAACGGCAGGTCGACGCTAGCGAATGTTGAAAGTGTGTTAATAGGGTTTAGAGATTACTTTGAAGGTGAGGCTACGAGGCTCGTTGAAGAGGGTATTCAGAAATCAGGTGAAAGTTGTGATATCTCAGATCTCAAACTTGGGATTCCCTATATTGAAAATTTTTGTTTGTCCCGAGGGTTAGCTCTGAAGGCGGAGTTAAATCGAAAAGTTCAGGAGCTTGAGAGGGAAGTGCAAACTCTTGAGCAAACAATTGGAACGAATTATCAGGCCGCTCAAAGCTTCTGGAAATTGTGTGATTTCTCTGGTTTGCAATCTGAAGTTTCGTATTCAGATCTCAGTGGAGCGCGGTGTTTTTCTGCAATTTCAGAGCCAGCTCGTCTGCAATACGACCAAACGAAGCAGATGGTTGAGTTTTCGAAAGCGACACACGACTCTCAGAGCTCGATAAGAAATGCTTTGTCGAGCGTCCCAAGAACTCTTGGTGCCGTGTGTAGTGAGGAAGGGGAGCGATTTTTTGCGGCTTCGGAAGCCGCTGAGTATTTAAAGCAGGACTTTCTTTCGAAATGTCCAGATATTAAAGCTGATCTCGAGAGCTATGAGCGAGTGCACGAAGCTCTTTCTGGAGACCAAAAAAAGAACAATACCTTGGTCGCTGACTACAATGCCGCTCTACAAGGGTTTAGAACTATCGAAAGTTTTACTGGAAAGTACGTCACACAAGAGAGCGCAGAAGTTTTACAGAACTCCTTTGCGAAAGAACATGAGAGACTTCGCTCGGTCAAAGCTATGGTAGAGAGTAATCTTCCGTGCTTTGGAAACCTCGCCCCACGAGTAAACCAGCTAGCTGGATTTCAGTTTCCGACGATCTATCTGAGCCAACCAACAAGCGGTAATCCATTTTCAAGCGGCCAGCCTGCTTTCTCACTAGACGATTTTAACCAGCAGCTGCAGCAAAACCTTGCACAAATTGGACAGTACTGGAAGCCAAAGGGACCGGGAGCCATTCCTACAAGACCTCCTA
Organism: Bdellovibrionales bacterium; assembly: GCA_020434565.1. Taxonomy (GTDB): domain Bacteria; phylum Bdellovibrionota_C; class UBA2361; order UBA2361; family RFPC01; genus JAGRAO01. The sequence continues at coordinate 2,045 of JAGRAO010000243.1, read as the reverse complement.
GCATAGCCCCGAAGAAACCGGCGGTATCGTGTTATGATTCATGTGTCTCAACCACTGAAGCGGGATGGGGGAGTGCACCGCTTGATCACGTCGGAATACACCAGGCGTGTTCAAAGGCGTGCCGCTAACTTTTCTTCGCCTTTTTTTGTCGCCTCAAGTTATTCGTCCGAAATTGAGTATTGAGGAGTAGGAGATACGAAAACGATCATCAGATTGGAGTTTCTGTGCTCCTTAAGAGAAGAATTCCAGTTTGCTCAAGAGGGGGAAAGTTCTTCGAATCAATAACGCCAATATTGTAAGTGCCTATTGCACTTCGCTCTCCTATCGCAAGAGTCATTCGATACTTTGGGCTAAGTCCTGGTTCAAACCCGGAACCTTCAAACCCTACGAGAAGCTCTCCCTTAAAAGCGATACAAGTGGCCTGACTACATGAGAGAGGAAGAGTTCTTCCATTCACGTCAAATTTGCCCAAGAGGTTCTTCCCGTCATAGGCACCAACTGCACGGTACACTCCCTTCGAACAAGCAATTCTCAGAGCAACTTCCGAAGAGATATTTACCGTCACGTTTGTTGCATGTCCCTGAAGTTCGAGCTCTTCAAAGGCACACTCTTGGCTCGTCTGAAGAGGTGAAGGGGTATGAGATACGGGGGAGCAACCGAACACAAAAGTCACACAAACGAGTATCGATGCTCTCACAGTGGTCTATCTCCTCTAGCCCAACATTGAGTTCATACGATTTTGAACGATGGACTTCAACACTGTTGTAGCCTATTCATTCACGTCTGCGCTCGCCGGTAGACCAAGAGCTAGAATGAAAGACTCTTTCCGTCTGCCGCAAAGTTCCGATTTTTAAGATGATCCGAGAAATGTTAACTCGGCGGTTGAATAGGGGTATGCCTCACAGCCGGGTAATTCTGGCCGGGCGCAGAGATAGGTTTTGCCAAAACCTGAGTGAGTCCAGCACGCAATATACAACCCTACTTCTCGTCTGTAGTAATCGAACAGATTTCTCAGTGGAAGCACGAGTGCTCTTTCATCGCTACTTTCTCCCTCGCACAGGGAAGTGCTCTGAATGACTTCAGCTCCTGTAAACCCGTCGTGAAGGAGCAGGCCGGAGTGGTTCGCTCCAAAAATTCCAGCGGGACCACCGTGAGCGGCTGATTCTGCCGAGAGGTTGATTACAAAGAAGAGGATGTCTTCTCCGGAAGTCCAAGAGTAAAAATAGTCTCCCTCAGCAGCGTGAGAGAGGCTCGGACCAGAACAAACCGCGATAATCAAGAGAGCAAGAGTAGAGAAGGCGCGCTTGAGCCGTGTATCCATTCGTAAAACCCCCAAATGATATTCCCTATTTGAGATATGAAAGGCTTTAGCAAAGAGGCTCATAAAAACGCATTAATTTTGCGTTTAGTGTCTAATTTGCCAGATTTGCGAGTACTTTACTGACTGACCTCTCTCAGATTCGTATTCGAAGGCTTCGAGAAATTGAAAGAGAGCTCACTCTGGGGTCAGTTCAGGAATGCCTCAATCTCATTCTTTTCTCGTTGCTCCGAAATCGCTTTAAGGAGATAACAGCGGCTCTCCAATCGGGGAGAATACTCATCGGTAAGTGAATTATGAAAACTCTCACAGTGAAGGCACTTCTCCTTTTTGTTCTTGCGTTGACTCCGTTTTCTTCTTGCTTGGCGGCTGATTCAGCAGAGGGCTTAGTGAAGGCTCTGACGCAGGCAATCAAGGACAAAGATATTTCAGCAGCGAATGCACTTGTTGATTGGCGAAATGCTCCAGTTGTTGCGTATCGGTTCTTTCAGATGAGTATTGCCGACTGTTTTGATCCTCCGTTTTGTAAAGTGAGCACCGGTCCGCTTGAGGAAGCCGACCGCTCACCCCAGGGAGGGTACGTGTACGCAGTTCAGCCTGAAGCCCTTTTGAAAGTTATTCCCGGAGATGGAAACGGTGACTTGACCCTCCCGTTTGCCAAAGTCGGCAGTGAATACAAGATTGTTATGACTCAAGACACACCAGAAACAATCGCTCGGGCAAAGGC
>JAGRAO010000242.1 GCA_020434565.1 Bdellovibrionales bacterium | reverse complement strand
GGCCTGATTCCTGGATTCCCTTTAGAAATGATGCATCAAAACGTGAGGCCTCTTTTGCATTTCTTCCAAAGGCACGTGGACCAATAACTGGATTGTTCGGATTCGTGTGGATATCAGCAACGGGACTCAATACAAAGTTCACCCCGAAAGATCGGAGCTCCTTTCCCATAGCTTGCCCTACTGCACGAGCATGCTCACGAAAGAATATCGGATATGGAAACTGAGTGACTGGAGGGGGAAAACGGTTGACCCGACCACCCTCGTGATCAACTGCTACGAGAACTTTTGCTCTTCCGATGGCCTTCTTCACATCAGAGAGCAGCTCATCCAGGCTATCAAGCCACGTCTCGTAAGAGGCCCCGGATAGGAGCGCTTCTTTTCGAAGAATGACCCCAGCCGGACGGAGAGCCTTGAGCACATCTAGCGCTTTTCCCTCGAGCCTTGGACTTTGTAATCCAACTAAAACGTGAATGCCGGAGTCGTATCCCATGTCACTCCACACTATCCCGCACTCTTTTCCAGCGGAAGAAAGCATCTTCAAAAATCCCCGAAGATTTCATCAAAAAGAACGTCCTCACAAGTAGGATATTTCTTTGAATTTTTAACCTCTTATCAATCTGATTGCGCTCCTTACTCACGAGCTTGAGAGAGGGAATCGCCGTATTTCTTGTGGTGCCTCCATCTGCTAGCCTCTAGGGTCTTTAGAGGGATAAAACCACGTATGACGGCACACGTTATCAGAACGGCGGGACACTACTACGACTTTCTCGCCGCTATATATAATTACCGAGAATACCTCAAACATTCGGTAATCCGCGATCTGAGAAAGAAGTACAAGCGCTCAACGCTTGGCTATCTGTGGAGCATGCTGAATCCGCTCTTACTGATGATTGTCTTGACCGTGGTTTTCTCCAAGATCATGTCGCATGTCGAAACCTATTCAGTTTTTCTCTTTAGCTCACTTTTAGCGTGGCAGTACTTTGTTGGGACCGTAACACAGAGCCTCTCATCAATTCGGGCTAACATGAAGCTCATTGAGCAGGTGCCCATTCCGAAATTCCTCTTCGTCTTAAGTATCGCGGTTTCCAATATCGTTAACTTTCTCCTCTCTCTCGTTCCGCTCCTTCTTGTGATGGTCGTTGTCGGGAGACCAATTCAGTGGACGGTTCTGCTCTTTCCCGTCATGTTTATCCCGTTGTTTTTAATCACTATCGGCTTTTCACTGCTGTTTGCTGTAGCCAACGTCTTCTTTGAGGACACGACTCACCTCGTTCGGGTAGTGACTCACGCATGGTACTATCTCACGCCGATTCTCTACGGACGTGACCACATTCCAGCAAGCCTCGAGAGCTGGATACCTTTTGCGAATCCGATGTTTCTCGTGTGTGAATATATGCGTGATATCTTTTATTACGGAAATATCCCCTCTCTTTCGGCGTATCTCTACTCGTGCTGTGTCGGTTTGGCAGTGCTCGCGCTTGCGCTCTGGATCTTTCATAAGTGTGACGACAAGTTTATTTATTTCGTGTAGTAGTTGTGAACCAATCAGCTTTAGCAAAAGAAGCAGAGCAATCTGCAGAACAAAAACAGCCCACCGCGAAGCCAGCAACACAAACTGGCGCGGACGGTGAGCAGAGGGAAGACGACCAGGCAGAGCAGGCCCCTCCGAAGAAGGAGCCGTACACTCTCCCACCTGATCTCGCGCCTGAAGATACGGCAATCGATGTTGACAACATTACGGTCACGTACCGAGCTTATACTGAGCGCCCGGGAACCTTTAAAGAGATAGCGCTTAATTTCATTAAGGAGCGAAAAGCTCGCTACTACACGACTTTTGATGCTCTCAGCGAAGTTTCTTTCAAAGTCCCAAAAGGAAAGATCGTCGGGTTTATTGGAAGCAATGGCGCAGGAAAGAGCACCCTCCTCAAAACTCTCAGTGGGGTTTTAAAGCCCGCTTCCGGTATCGTGACAGCTAAGGGGCGAATCGATTCTCTTATCTCACTCGGTTCAGGATTTGACCGAGAAGCAAACGCTATTGAGAACATCTACCTTTACGGTTCTCTCCACCGAGTTCCAAGGGACGTAATCAAGGCTCGCGTCCCCAAGATTCTTGCATTCGCTGAACTTGAAGAGTTTGCGTACACCCCGGTGCGTTACTATTCGTCAGGAATGTACGCGCGCCTTGGTTTTGCGTGTGCACTCGACATGAATCCCGACATCTTGCTTGTCGATGAGGTACTAGCAGTAGGAGATGAACGATTCCGAAAACGCTCCCGAGAAGCAATGGACAATCTCCTTCTCTCTGGAAAAACAATTGTCATGGTCAGTCACGCGATTAATATGCTCCGGGATTTTGCTGATATCATCGGTGTACTTTCGAAGGGCAAACTTATTTATTACGGTGATCCATTCGAAGCCGTCAAAGTGTATCGCGATGAATCCTACGAAGTAGCGCTCGATGGAAAGCGGCTTGCAAAGAAACCCGCATCGAAAAAGCCCAAGTCGTAGCCACTTCAGTCGTGAGCGATTCTTATGCTTTATTAAGATCGAGCAGAGAGAGCTCCCCCTTCTTTGAGGTCGGAATAGTGAGAAGAAACAGTTCCGGCCTATAGCGGCTCACCGAGATCCCCATTTCCCGAACGCTCGCGAGAAAACCTGCGGGAGGAGTTCCAAGAAAAACCACCGTCCCTTCTCGTTGAACTATCTCTCGAAAATCTTCTCTCCGTTCCACGAAAACGTTTTTGACTACGGGCTTTGCACCGTGAGCGACAAGATCTTCAAAGGTTACCGACTTCCAGTCAGAGACTGTGCTTGCGAACGCAGCCATCGATATTTCAGCTACAGCCTTTGAGGCATATTCCTGGCTACGATCAACCACCCAGACTGCTCTTGCCTTTGGATATACGAGACTCGCTAAAAGCGGGTTTTTGTCAGTTATGACAGTGTATCCTCCCCCACTCGACTGAAGAACTCGCACCGCTTGATCAAACTCTGAAGGGCCCTTATCAAAGAGGAGCGTTACTGCTGCACCGAGGACTGCGAGATAGAGAAAACCCTTGCGAAACTCTAAATCTGAGATCGTAAAAAGCGGAGCAGCGAGTACCGCGCACCCAACACACAACACGTAATACACGGGGATAAAGAACCGACTCGAGAAGTAGAAATAAAACAGATGAAACAGCACCAAACACCCGAGCGGCACCAAAGACACCAGAAGAAACGGTCTGATTTTTCGAAGATTCTCTCGCACCTGTTCGTTGTTTCTCGCCAAACTGAGCAGAACAGAGAACACCAACAACAGACCCACAAAGGAGCTTTGCGAAAAGAGCTCCACAAGATTTGGTACAAAGTATTTCGGATTGAATACGAGCCAAAAATTGTCATACGGAATTGGCACCCAATAATTGTAGCCAGTTCGGAAGGGGCTGCCAAAAACACTCGCACTGTATGCAAGCTGCGCTGCTCCAGCCAAAAAAGTGCTCCCAAGTGCGACAAGAAAAGCCCGCGACTTCATCCTTCGGAGAGAAATGAGTACAAAGAATACAGGGAGAACAAAAAACACCCCGGTCAGTCTCAAGCCAACAAGAGAGAAGCTCAAAACTCCAAAGAGAATAGCATCTTGCAACGAAAATTCCCGGTGATGAGAAGCCTGCGCAGCTATTCCCACCAGAGTAAGACCGAGCACTGCAAATGAACAATCGACAAGTGGTTGAACTCCAAAGTACCTCGTCTCAGAAAGGAGAAGCAACGCCATGGCACACAAGAGCAGAGCCTTCTCTCCACCGATAGCCCCGGCAAATCTTGAGAGTAGGAAAATTCCGAGAATCAGAATGGCGATACAACCAAACACTCCTGTAAGTGGTTGCGTCCCAAAGAGATATTGAAACGGTGCAACAAAAGCAAAGGAGAAAAGGGGAAAATTACGCGGAGGTATCTGAACACCTTCGATCGAAACGAGCGGTTCTCCGCTTAGAACAACGCTATGTGCCACGTTGAGGTATTCAATCGCATCTGAAACGCTCGTAAGAGAAGAGGAATTTATTGAAACTGCAAACACGCAAAGCGCCAACAACCAAACCGCGGTTGGCATTACCCGGCTTCCTTCCGAACTTCGAACGCGAAAGCTCGTTTGAAGAGAAAGAATAATCACCAGAAATATCAAAACCGAGACCAACTCTCGCCCCTCCTCCAATTCACTTCCCGTCTCACGGCCACTCCTTATATTGAAGCACTTCGACCCCGCGACTATGAAAGAAGATATGGCTTGGGCTCAAAAGATAGACTCGCCCAGCGCTTTTGAGCTTCCAGTCGGGAGAATATCCCCAACGCACAATTACGTTTTTCAAACTCTCCAGCTGATATGAGCCGAGAGAAAGACTCTCAATCTTAAGAGGAGAGAGCTTTGCGGGAGAAAGCGATAGCTGCGATAACGCCTCTGAGAGACCAAAAACTTCACGCTTCTTGCGATCTCGCTTTAGAAAAACAACTCTCTCTCCGAAATCACGGGAAGGATGTCCACCAATAAAAATGTATGACTGCTCAGGGAGACGAAACCTGCTGTACGGGAGGTCCGTTACGATTTCATCATCGTTAAGAACAACCACGTAGCCTGAAAAGAGCCCGTTATCCTCGTTCAAGACCCTTTCGATCGATTCATGAGAGTACGCGAGAGGATACGGCAGATTTCGAGCATCTGAGTACCAGTGATCAAAGCCTTCCTGATATCGCGCACCACTTGGGAGTAGCAAAAATGGGCGATAGTCAGTTTCTGAAGCTTCAGGAAACGTTGTCTGGAGTTGAAAGATCCGAAAAGGACCGATCGCTTTAACCTCTACGCATCCGAGAGTATCCGAAAGGAGCGCTCCGTACTCGCTTGACTGAGAAACGATGTGAGTTACTCCCATAAAGCCGAGCCTAAGGAGCATGAGACTCACATCGTTTGAAGCGAATTGGCGCGACAAGCTCAATCCCCATCGCCCCCACTTCACAAGCTCACTCCCCTTTCGAAGAGGAGCATGGAGATAGTGAGATTGCGGGGAAGATTCGGCTAAGATTCCCGGAGTAGAACGGACCCCAGCCATTGTAAGGAGCGACGATAGGGTATGAGGGCTTCCAACTTTAAATCGAAAATCAACCGTCGACTCTACCGCTACAAAAGGAGCGTGAGCCTCTCTCTCAAAATACGAAACAACATCTTGAGCCGCACTGTACTCTGGAAAATCTGAGAGGAACACTCCAAGCGGCTGTTTCTCTGGCCCGAGCACTCCGAGTGTAAAGCGATAGTGATACTCGGCTAGCCCTAAAAGAATGAGCGCGGTGACAACAGCATTTGCCGCAAACGTGCCCAAGCGGGAAGAGACGACATCAACAATTTGCACCACCCCAATTGCACAAACGAGCACCCACCACGCCATTGTGTGGCATACGAACCGGTAATAGTGGAGCTCAAGCGGGATAATATTCAAAAGAAAGTCACGCGGCACAAAGATAAGAGAGAGGACAAATGTAAAGA
>JAGRAO010000241.1 GCA_020434565.1 Bdellovibrionales bacterium | reverse complement strand
TCATCGTTTGTGTATTGGACACTTGGTCGAAACGCCGCAGCGCCTTTGTCATTATGGACGAGATAAAGAACGCAGTCGCGGATCTCCCGGGAGTGCGCGCTTTCCCAGTGATGCGACAAGGTTTTGGATCGCGGATAAGCAAACCGGTTCAGTTTGTCATCGGGGGTGGCACATACGAACAACTGGTCAAGTGGCGCGACATCTTGCTTTCGAAAATCGAAGAACATAATCCCGGCTTTGACGGAATGGATTGGGATTACAAGGAAACCAAGCCACAGCTTCGAGTCGAAATTGATTACGACAGAGCTGCAGAACTGGGAGTAAACGTTTCAAACATTGGACGCACCTTAGAAGCTATGCTCGGCTCCAAACGTGTAACCACGTATATCGACAACGGCGAAGAGTACGACGTGATCCTTGAGGGTGAAAGGTCAAACCAGCGTACGCCTGCTGCCCTGAGCAATCTGTACGTACGGTCTGAAAGAACCCGAGAGCTCATCCCTCTCTCAAACCTCGTGACTCTCAAAGAGATGGCTGATTCACCGGCGCTCAATCGTTACAATCGCGTGCGGGCTATAACGCTCGAATCGAACTTGAGCGATTCACTCTCACTTGGAGAGGCCCTCTCCTACCTTGAAAATCTCGTTCGGAAGTATCTCCCTGCGGAAGCTATCATTGACTACAAGGGGCAGTCTCAGGACTACAAGTATTCCGGTTCTTCCCTCTTGTTTGTATTCCTCCTCGGTATCGTAGTTACTTTCTTGGTTCTTGCCGCTCAATTTGAGAGCTTTGTACATCCGCTGGTGATTATGCTTACCGTTCCGACCGCCATTTTTGGTGGACTATTCGGACTCTTCTTGCTTGGACAGACCTTAAACCTTTACTCGCAGATTGGTCTCGTCATGCTCGTCGGACTTGCGGCAAAGAATGGAATCTTAATCGTAGAATTTGCAAATCAACTTCGAGACCGGGGATTTGATTTCGACGAGGCTCTCCTGACGGCCTCTGTAACCCGCTTACGACCGATCCTTATGACCGGTGTTACCACAGCGGCGGGAGCAGTTCCTCTCCTTCTCGCTTCAGGTGCTGGCGCAGAAACTCGGATGACGATCGGTGTGGTAGTGCTCGGTGGAGTGCTCGTTGCGACGTTTCTGACGGTCTTCCTTGTTCCTGCGGCCTATTCAGTTCTTGCAAGACGAACATCCTCTCCCGAAGAGGTCGCAAAGCAGCTCGAGAAAGAGAGCGGCCCCGATCATTCTGTTGGCAAAAGTATCCATTCCCAGGCATAGTTTACCTCCCATGCAGGAACTCGTGTGAACAAGGTCTCTGACGAACAGCTAGAAGCTGAACATACGAAAGCCGCAATCGCGGCGCGCCTTGATAGTCCTTCGCGATACGGCGACCTTGGCGATATGGTGCTCGGAGCTGTCGATGGAACGGTGACGACCTTTGCCATCGTTTCAGGAGTAGCCGGAACCGACATCTCCCACGGCACCCTTCTCGCATTTACACTCGGGCTCGCGAACGTGCTCGCGGATGGTTTTAGTATGGGAGCGAGCAATTACCTGAAAGCTCGCTCAGATCTTCAAACTATTGAGAACTATCGCAAGAAAGAAGAGATGCATATTCGGCGGATACCTGAGAGCGAACGCGAAGAGATCCGTCAGATTTATATCCGGAAGGGATTTTCAGGTGATCTTCTGGAACAGATTGTTGAGCAGATAACTCAAAACAAACAACTCTGGGTCGAAACCATGCTTACCGATGAGTGGGGACTTCACCTCTCCCCCATCTCGCCGTTGCGGTCGGCGACTCTTACATTCGGAGCGTTTCTTGTCGCCGGAACAGTTCCACTCCTTCCCCTGCTGTTGGGACTCTTCTCGGAAATTAACAGCAAGACTGTCTTTCTTCTTTGTGGCGCATTTGCGGGAATAGTATTTCTCATCACTGGAGCACTCAGAGGAAAGATACTTGAGGTGTCAATCTCTCGAAGTGCGGTCGAAACTTTTGTAGTAGGAGGAGTTGCGGCCGCAGTCGCGTATCTCGTCGGAAATGTCCTTGGAACAGCCTTTTCTATTCACTGAAAATTCAGCGAATCTCCCCGTCGCACTGCTTCAAGTACCGACACTCTCTTCTTGACGAAAGGATTACTTCTTGAAGGTCAACCGGCAAGCCTTCCGGCGAATTCGATTCTCGCCGTTTCAAGAGAAGGACCCGCGGCTCTTGACCGTTTAAGTTATCCTGCTGCACCCAATAGAATCCCGGCTCAAGTTGGAAGGTGAGCTTACGCCGAGAGACGAGCTGACAGTAAAAGTGGCGAGAATAAGCGAGATCGTCTGGCACAAATGGCTCACTGATCACACCGACTTCAAGCGATGAAGTACTCTTTGGTAGCGAAATCTCTGTTACTCGATCCCCTTGGGCATCCTTAAACAGTACGGCACCACGGCAGGGCGTTCGGAAGCCGCGGAAGGTAATCCCGTTAGAATTCACGACCGACGCTCCCGAGGAACAGCCAGCCGTGCCAAAGATCACGACGACAAAGAAACAGAGCAAGTAAAGTTTGTCAAACCACATAGAAGTGAGATCGTATAGAAAAGAGCACCAAGAAAACAGAAGAGACCTCAGTCTCTATACGAAAATGTTCCTGCGTAGTACCCTCAAAACAGAGTCTCGGCATTTCCTCCGGGTCCAGTATAAAACAACGCAATAGCTGACTCCTATTCATGCTTCTGGTTGGCTCTCTTCTTCTCTCTCTCTTGCTTGTTACCTACGGAGCAGACCTCCTCGTTCGAGGTGCTTCATTGCTCGCGCTCCGGTTGGGCCTCTCTCCCCTCTTTATTGGTTTGACCGTTGTCGGGTTTGGGACCTCAAGCCCCGAACTTGGCGCTAGTCTCACCGCCACTCTTCGAGGTCACACCGATATCAGTGTGGGCAATGTCGTCGGCTCAAATATTTTTAACGTTGCTTTCATTCTCGGCGCGACTGCGATGGTGTATCCGATTTCTGTTTCCTTTAATGCCGTTCGGCGAGACCTCACCTTGGCCCTCGTTGCCGCGTTGGTGCCATTTCTTGCCCTTCTCTTTTCGAATCAGATTCCTCGTCCAGTAGGGGGGCTGATGGTGGCAGTACTCCTTTTTTTCATCCTTCGCGCATACTTCTCAGGAAAATCGAACTCTTCCACTTTCTCAGGTTCTGATGAAAGTGAAAGCCGAGCTTCCTCGCTCGTCAACCCAAGCATCAGAAATTCATTTTGGTACAACACGATTCTTATCGGACTCGGTCTCCTTCTTCTTGTGTGGGGCTCGAGATTGTTCGTTGGAAGCGCTGTCTCTCTGGCGCACTTCCTTGAAGTTTCCGATCTCGTTATTGGACTGACCGTCGTCTCTATTGGGACATCGCTTCCCGAGCTTGCGACATCGGTTGTCGCCGCACTACGAAAGAACCCAGATCTCGCCGTTGGGAATATCATCGGCTCGAACATCTTTAATGTTTTTGGAATACTTGGCGTGTGCTCTCTTGTTCGCGCTCAAGGAGTCGCTCCACAAGTGCTTTATCTTGATGCTCCCTTCATGGTCCTTACTACCTTAGCGCTCTTTCCCCTGATTCGAAGGCGAGGTGTTCTGTCGCTCTTGGAGGGATCGATCCTTCTCTTGGGATATTTTGTATATTTCGGTATCCTCTTCTCAATTCAATCCTGAGAGAGACATTAGAAATTTTGGACAACGAACAACCCCTCTTTCCCGACGCCGACTCTGACCTCGTTGGAACCCGCTCTGGCGTTCCCTTCGCGCTTATTTGGCCGCCGCTTGTTTTGACTATCTTGTTTCTCGACTATCTCGCCGGTCCGATAATTCACTTTCCAGTAACATTTTTGATTCCAATTGGACTCGCTACTTGGTTGAGTGGAAGGCGGTGGGGATATTCACTTGCTGTTCTCTTTGCGCTGACACGGATCTTTTTTTACCTCAGCTGGGAAGTCGAACGCTCAGAACTCGACCTTGCCTTAAACGCTGGAATACGACTCGTTGTTTTTATCCTATTCGTATACATGCTCTCGTGGATTCGTGATCACGTCCTCTCGTTACAACGTGAGGTCCGCTTGTTAAGCGGCTTACTCCCGATATGCTCCTACTGTAAGAAAATCCGAGATAAGGAACAGCACTGGCAGTCGCTCGAGAGATATATCTCAGATCACTCCGAAGCCTCGTTCAGCCACGGAATCTGTCCAGAATGCTTGCGCCAACATTTTCCTGAATTCGCAGAACAGCACCTTAAAAAACTCTGACCGAACCGGAATTCCCGACTCAGAGGACGAAGCAACTTCTCCTCCCTTCTGTCGAGAATCGATCAATGAAAAACCTTGCGTCACTGCCGACTCCCGAGAAACCTCGCGAAAAACTCCGTTCTCTCGGACCATCATCCCTGAGCGATCAAGAGCTCTTAGCGCTCCTGCTCGGAAACGGGAGAAAAGGGCGTGGGGTGCATCTGCTTGCAGCCGAAGTTCTCTCCGCCATCGATCGAAAGAATGGCGATCTGAGCTGGGAAGACCTCTTGACGATAAAAGGAATTGGAAGCGCAAAAGCGGCGCTGCTGCTTGGGGCACTCGAATTTGCTCGTCGAAGAATATCGCCTCAAGGAATGAAAATCCGCGAAGCACGAGACATCGTACCGCTTCTTCTTCCGTGGGCGAGAAAACCTCAAGAACACTTTCTGACTGTTACTCTGAACGGAGCCAACGAGGTGCTAGAAACACGGGTTATTACTGTCGGCCTCGCAAATACCTCACAGGTCCATCCACGAGAGGTCTTTTGCGATGCCATTACGGACAGGGCCTGCTCAATTATTGTGGCGCACAATCATCCGTCAGGCGATCTCACTCCAAGTAACGCCGATCGAGAGGTTACGACCCGTCTTTCGCGATCAGCAGAGACACTTGGAATTCGGCTTCTCGATCATCTCATCATCTCCGAGCGCGGATACTACAGCTTTCAGGAACACGGATTCCTCTGAAGGCGAGCACTCCCTCACGCTTGACGACGAAGAGATTCTTCTTCACTCTTCGCAGAATGAGTTTACGTCTTCGGTCTCTTTTTGCAGGCGCCTGCCTCTCGCTTTTTGGCATCGCCGTTTCGCTTGGAGTCATCGAGTTGGGTTTTCGGTTGATTGTTCCCGAAAAGCGTTTGCCAACTCTACCAAGACCCCATTTTTTTTACCTCCCGCCGGGTGCAGTAAATTTTCGTGATAGGCCTTATCCGTTCGAAAAGCCCGTGCAAACCTTTCGAACTGTTGTGGTTGGCGATTCTTTTACCTTCGGCCCGGGGGTTCAGTTCGATGATAGCTTCCCGAAGCGTCTCGAAACCCTTCTGAATTACAGCAAGGGCCCACTCCGAAACGAAGTCTTAAATTTTGGCGAGAGTGGATATGCTACAGTACACGAAGTAAAAGTTCTTAAGGAGTCACTCAAGTATTCCCCGGATCTCATTCTCCTTCAGATCACCCTGAATGATGC
>JAGRAO010000240.1 GCA_020434565.1 Bdellovibrionales bacterium | reverse complement strand
CTGGAGGTGGAAGTGGGGTAACTCATGGAGCTGACCAGTACTAATTTGCCGTGCGGCTTATTTTATTTTTTCCTTTTAACGTTAGGGAAAAGTAGTCTTTGAGCTCAACTTTGAGCACTTTGTGCTCGAGAATAGTTGATTGCTTAATTGCAAAGAGTTTTTGGTCGAAATGCAGCAAAGCTCATTTCGACGATATTGGCTAAAAAGCGAGGAAATCCTTTTTAGCATGAGAAATTTGATTTTCTGGAATCGGTCATCAGTTTTTCGGGAGTTCTCGCTTGGCAGGCCAAGACGAGAACAACCCGGGTAGTTGATTGAGCCGACATTTGTTAGCGAGGAGGTCCGCCGAATTGTTTGTCAAAAAGCGATAGGGTCCTTTTTGACATCCGGATGGGCCCTTGTGGTGATTTTTTAAGTCTTCAAATTTGGCAACTCTACGGAGTTTCTAGACTTGGTGACTTTAGCGAGGAGGTCCCACCCGTTCCCATTCCGAACACGGTCGTTAAGCTCCTCAGCGCCGATGATACTGCTACACGGTGGGAAAGTAGGTCGTTGCCGGGATTATGCCCTGTTGGAGGTGAATAGCCTTCGACAGGGCTTTTTTTTGTTTGAAGTCTGGTGGCTTCGGGCAACGACCAACTTTCCACCAGGCAACCGCGCTTCGCTTTGTTGCCTTTTCGCTGTGCGCTGATCGCGCACGGTGTCGAATTCGCTCTCGTTGAGAGCGATTGCCGGGATTATGACCCCTCTAAGGCGAGAGTCTTAGAGGGTTTTTTTTTATGTCCTTTTCAAGGCCTTGCTGAAAGCAAGCCTTAGAAAAGACATAATCCTCCGTAGCACCCGCAGAGCGGGGCGTAGGAGGATCTTTTCGCCTTGAATCGATAGAAGCCTCTCCTTCGCCCGACTGCGTCGGTGCTTCGGCGAGTTCAATTCGTGAACGAACTTCGCTCAAGCTCGTTCGACACTCATTGAATTTGTTGCCTTTTCACTGTGCGCTGGTCGCGCACGGTATTGAATTCGCTCTCGTCAGCTAACTGACTTTTGTTCCTCTCTTTTCGATCTCGGTCCTATCCCGACCATCCCGCCAATTCTTACCGCGATGAAGGGAGTGGCGATAAAGGCGAGCAAAAAAATCAAGTTGAGGATCAACACGTAGAGAGATCTGTCAAAGCCACCTGCCTCGACCTGTGGGAGTATTGTGTCACGAACAAAAATCACCATACCGTGGAAGAAGTAAACTGTAAGGTAAATGAAACAAGCGGCATACGCTACTTGGATTGTGAAAATTGCGCCCTCCCACCAGCAGAGGAAAAACAATTTCATACAAAACCAGAAGAATCCAATTGGCTTTTTCTCAGTAGGACTGTGTTGAGTGTTCATCGAACTGGTCTTCTCTCCTACCCGAAATCAATTCTGCCTCTCTGATGTGCTTCGAGTTCATTCGCTCGAGTGGATTCGGAAGTGAGAGTTACCTCAGCTCAGGATCCGAGGCGAGAAAATCAAACCTTGGATTGCGATGCCGCCATATGCAAACTTCATACGGTTCACTCGAAGTCTCATTTCCGTCTACATCAACGCAGACCTCAGTAAAAGCAGCGCAATAGCGTTCTTGATGCCCCATCTCTTCTCCTCCGTCTCCTACGTACGACCCCTCCGCCTCCCACGATGTCAATTGAACTTCCTCACAACCAACGAATGGATCGGATGCTGACGCAAACGCAGATGGCAGCAAGATCGCGAAACTTAACAGAAGAAATAGAATGGCTTTCATTTAACTCCTCTCCATTAATTGCTCTTTAGTCGATCAACTAGTGGATTCCGCAGCTCGCTAAACAAGCATCAAGCTCATCAAGGCAATCATCCCAAGCGAGAACGAGCTTTAGACAGTTCTCGTCGGTTGGGCCGTAGACTATCGAACACTGATCCGCAGCGACATCTGCCCAGAAGCATCGAGTGGAGATGGGCTGACATTTCGCTTCGCAGAGGAAATTGAGACCAATAAAATTACTTATATTTGGCCCTATCGCTTGAGCCTTGTCGGGCAGAAAGAAGGCTAAACTAGAAAGACCAAGAGCAAGAGAGAGAAGGGAGGGGAAGAGTTTCCGTCCTATCATGTTGAAACCTTTCAAAAAAGCAGCTCGCACTTTAGGCCATACTGAATTACCGGCAGGCCCGGTAAAAGTGCCAGGCTAGCATACCAGTTTGAGAGTTATGAGAGCTGAACTCTGAATGTTCCCTATAAATGTACTTTTTATACATGTATTGTTTTCCGGCCTTTGTGCGGGTCTGGGAGAAGCTACTGAGAAAAACACTGAGATTGGCAAAATACGAAAAATCTCGGGAGATGCTTTAAGAGAGCGAACAACTAGGCGTTCGAACCTGTTCGTTTCAGATGACCCAGGAATTGTCGCACTTCGATCCCAATCTGATAGTGCGTATCCGAGATGACAGCAATTCGCATTACCGTAGCTTAGTGTTCTCGCCTTTTGGGAGGCGTTTCGAGCTCTGTCTGTTCGAAGGCCCTTAAGTGACGAGGATAAAGAGAGCATTTAATTCTTTGAATGCGTGCCGCACTTGGTCACCTCGTTAGGCTCAGAGGAGCTATTAGGGCAGCTGTGCGTTTATCCTGTCGGTACACGCCTGCAAGCCTTCTGAATCGTTGGGAAGATTTTCACACCCTTTGATTGAGGACACCTTATATTGAACTCCGTCTGCTTCTAGAGTTTGTTGAAAGCGATTGTTGATCCGTGCGAGATATGCTCTTGGATACGCCTGTCGGTTCACGAGGAGAGTTTCGGGAATCCGGATGGTTTCACCGATTTTTATCGAATGAACTGATATGGCTGGATTGTGCTGAGCAATGACAATCCAATTTCGCCAGGAACCGGTGTACCAATCCGCTAGGTCCGAAAGGGTCTCGCCTCTATGGTGAACGGTGTGTTCAAAGTAGTGAACCTCGGAATCGCTACTCCAGTGGCCGCTTTTGACAAGCGAACATCCAGAGTTTATGAGCGCCAAGCAGATCAAAGTACAGGCTCGTACAGCTCCCATATTGCCTCAAATCAAAAGTGCACAGTTGAATAGTGCATAGATCGTGCCGTGGCATTGGGATGACTGTTACTCGTTCGTAAAGCCTTATTGGGAGCGTGAAGAAGGGTGACGTTATCTTGTAATTACCAATCATTTTAGCTCGTTACGGCAGCAAAAAACCTGACTAAGAATTTCACTCCTGCTATCTTTGGCGAGAGCTTCGATCTTTGACCTGGTAGTTCCGGTAGTGGTGCTTGTGCCCCTGCTACTTCGATTCTGAGTTCATCAGGCTCTTGGAATGGAAGGGGTAGGGGAATAACAACAAGGTTTCTGAAAGGAGGTTTGCCATGAGTGTCGTTTGGATCGCCGCTCTGGCGCTCCTGTTGTCAGCGATTGTGTATCGTGTCTATCGAATCTGGAGTGTCGAGTGGGAGCTTGTGCTCAATCGACACCACCGTCGCCGAAGGGCGGTCGGCAAGTGGTCGTGTATCTGTTTTTCACTTGCTGCGTTGGTCGGTGCTGCCTTGCTTCTTCACGAATGTCGTTGTCTCGATTTCATTTCGAGGGAATGGTTTGTCGTGATGCTTTCACTGCCTGCCGTTCCTGCCGTCGGGATATTTGGATTTCTCGCTTTCGCGAGTGGTGCTGAAACAAAGAACGGCCTCGGTGCGAATCGATTATATCCTCGTTCAACGACGAGACGATTGCTCTTTCGAGGCTGGAATGCGCTTCTCTTCGGTCTCTGGATGTTACTTTTTGTTCGTGGCCTCTGGTTTGTTGTTGAGATGTTGGAAGTTCTCGAAGTGATTGGAGTCGTTCTGTTGATTCCGTTCGTCTTTGTCACGTTCATGGCGCTTCGTCGTGGACGCAATTACGCAAGGAGGCCGTGTAAAGCTGGAGTCGCTCTTCGGAGTATCGTGTGGCGGCGGGCAAAGTGAGCTTTAGAGCTCGGCGTGAAAGGTTGATTCATCTCCTGCCCCACACTTTTCTACTGTCATCTCCCGTTGATTGAAGTTGCTCTCTTAGCTTCAAGCTTTTTAGGTAAAGCAAAGGGAGGGCTAGCAAGTTGGAAGAATCCTTCTTGAAAACCCGAGCGCACACTCAACTCTGCTCGATTACTCGAACATCCCATGCGTGCCTGCCGATCGTTAACGCTTAGCCGCCGCAGTCGCAGCCGCCGCAATCAACATCGCAGCCACCACAATCACCGCAGTCTGCACAGTCCCCGCAATCTCCACAGTCGCTCGCTCCCGCACAGGCGAGAAGCTCGCACCCCCCGTCAAAGTTGGGGCAGCACTCGGTCGCTCCACCGGCGAAATCAACAGCATCAAGCATGTCCCCTGGCAGCCCAGTAAAGAGCTCGAGCCACAGCATGCTCTCGAGGCAGTCGAACAGGATGCATTCACATTCGTCATCGGCCCGATGCCATCGGCGACGGTACGCTCGCGTACGGATGCTCTCTCGCGTTTCACAGGTCAGAATCATAGCGATTCCTCCCCACAGGCCCGGGATTACCCACGCCGTCAGGAAAGAAAAGGCAATTATTCCACCACAGACGACAATGCAGGTGTAGTAAGCCTCGAGCGGCGCGTATCGGCTCAAAGCGATGCTCTGCACCATCGGAGGAGTGGGGTGGCCCGGCTCATCCGCCGAGACACGGGAGAGGAGGCTCCCAGTCTCGTGCTTGTCTCCACTTTTCTCCTGAGTGAGAACGATGAGAGATGACAGGTCGACGTCGAATCCCCGCAGGGTTTCTCTCGCCGTCGTCGTCAGTCGCGTCGTGAGATCTTCTTCTCCGGCATCGAGTCCCTCAACCCCGGATTTGGCAAGTGCGTCTCCGAGCCTATCGAGGAAGTCTCGTTCGGAGCTGAATCCAAAAGAGCGTTCATTGAGTTTGACGTTGACCTCAACGTCGATTCGGTGAGTTCGAGCTCTACTTAAGAGACCGGGATCCCACCGAGACCAGAGGGTACCAGTGAGCTGATAGGAACCAGTGTTCACAGCAACAACGGTTGCTGACTTGTGAACGGGGTGAGTTCCCGGACCGACCGAGTACTCTTGTATCCCTTTCAGGAACGACGATGAGTGAACGAATGCATTCGCTCCCTCGGGGACGGTGACGGATCGCTTGTTCAGAGCGATGACCGCACCCCAGCCGATGCCGACGATGAAAGCGATGATGATGACGAACCAGGCCAGCGAACGGCCATACCGATGAACTGCGTCTTGCAGCTCTCGTTCGTGGACATGTTCCTGTGCCTCTTGGCCATACGGCCCCAAATCTCTGTTCCGAGACATGGCTTCCCTTTCTGCAGAGGTTTGCTTTAGGAGCGGCAGGCAGCCACTCGTGAGACCACAAAAATCCTAACTATTCCAACTTGCTAACTCTTTGTTGAGGCTCGCGGTTGCGAGTTCAACGAAGAGCCAGCGAATAATCCTTCTGCCCTTGAGAAAGGTCGCATTGAAGAAAGAGCACACACGGCA
>JAGRAO010000239.1 GCA_020434565.1 Bdellovibrionales bacterium | reverse complement strand
CTCTCTGGATTTAAAGATGCCGGAGAATACCTCAAAGAGATCGGGAAGAGTGGCTCGAAGATCTTTAATGATCCCATTAAGGGATTTGGAGTTCTCGGTGGCTACGCGACCCGAAAGTTTACCCAATTGACCTCCCTTGGTCGGGATCGGGTTTCATTCGTTCCTGAACCCCTTGAATCTCATGCCCGAATATTTGAGGAATATACGCTTGATTTTGCCCGGGCCGTTGAGGGGATTCTCCGAAAGCACGGGAAGCACATTATTGGGAAACAGTTCACGTCCAAGCGAATTGCTGATACCGCCATCGATCTCTTCACCGGACTCTGCCTGCTCTCTCGGGTAAGCCAGATCGTTGAATCGGTGGGTGAGGAGAAAGCCAAACACGAGATAGAGATCGCAACGATTTTCTCGCATCAGGCAAAGCGCCGGATGAAAGAGAACCTCCGTCGAATCGATAAGAACGAAGATGACAGCCGTCGGAGTCTTGCCGACTATATCGTTGAATCTGGGGACTTTCCCTGGGATACCTTGCCCAAATAGAGGAGAGCTCTGAGGGGGTTTCCATTCTGGGGCGTGTGCTTCTCTCCAACCATTGTTACAATATCAAAAATATGAGTCTCTCGCTCGGTGAGAGTCTTTTTCGTAAAGCCTGGTATGCCTCTTGCAACATGCTTCATGAGTGAGTCGTGAAGTAAGTATTTTTTGCGGTTCTCAAGCGAAAACTGTTTTTTTACGATGAGTTTCCTATGCGCCTACTCATTCTCTTTACCACCTTCTTCGTAGTTTCTCTCCTGCCGCAAGGAGCTACAGATGCGTTAGCAGACCAACTCGCAGTGCTCTCCGTGAATGATGACCAGTCTCTCAGTTGGAAACTTCTTGCCCCCCAGTCTGGAGAACAAACAGAGGTTTCTTCGAGCTTTGGCGCGATTGGTGATCACATCCTCTTTGGCCGCTTTACCAGCACAAGCGGAACTCCTCAGCTCGGAACCCTACACGACTTGGGAAGTAGTGGCGTTCGCTGGAGAGTGATTGACGAAAATGGGGATCTCCTCGATGAAATGGTGCTTGGCGGAAACGAAGACTTTTTTGTTGCCGGTGGTGACTTTGATAAGTCTGGACTCGTTGATCCGGTCGTTATCACCACCGACGGGAGAAAGCTCGTTTGGGAGATGAGTCCAGATGCCTTCGGGAGTTCACCCGGCCAGGAAAAATCGGTTTCGTTTGGAAAAAAATCTCAACTCAGCCGAGCATTTTACGCAAATCCCTTTGGTGATGGGGACTGGGCTGGAGTTGTAAAGAAAAATAGAAAAAAGAAGCGAACGACCTTAAAATTTAAAAACTTGGAAAGCGGAGTATCTCGGCGAATCTCGCTTAAAAGAAGTGTGCGTCTGAGTGAGCGCCCGCTTCCAGTCGCGTCTTCAGGCGGAAGTGATCTGGTCGTACTTGTTCGTTCCGTGAACGGCTCTACAAAGATAGTATGCGCTGATGCTTCCGGGCGGATCGTCGCCCGACATACCTTTCCGTCTTCAGGCACTGTCGTCGTTGGCGAATTCGATTCTTCTTCTGCGGGTGAAGAGATAGCCGTTCAGTCTGATGATGTGTTACTCGTTTTTAACCCGTTTGCAAAATCAACCCGGGAATACGACATTCCTGACGGTATCCTCGTTGATTCCGTAAACCTCAACACCTTTGTTGAAGAAGAACAGGGGGGCGGAGGCGGCAACAACCAGGGTTCAAGCGAGCAGTGTACCGGAGGAGATCCCGGGATCTGTGGTTGTTATTTTCTCGATGAAACCGATGGCTATAAGACCGGATTTCTCTACAAGCGAAAATCAGATACCTACGGTGGGATTGTGACAGTCCTTCCGAATCCGTGCGGTCGCTTGACGAACTCCGTTGTAACGCTTGATACCGACTGCAATGAGATTCATACCCTCACTGATACAGGCTTTGCCAACCCTGACAGTACCGGAAATCGGCACCACTTTAAGGAGACGAACGGTACCTACACTGGACAGTGGTATAAGTCGAACTACGGCTCAATCATCTTGAAACTGAAGGGAACGAGCCGCTGCTTTATGATCCAGAACCCAGCGCAGGAGCGGGTCGACTAGTACTTCGTCCCTTTTCTCACGAAACATTTTCTCCCAGAAGGCGATAGAGTTCTAACGTTTTGGGAGTTACGTGATGGAGATACGAGAGAGACAGGGGGGAGGTGGGGAATATTGCGCACGGGAAGCGCTTGGGCTTCCACTTGCTGAGCCCAACCCGAAAAATTCGAGTGAACGGCCTGCTTGGAATAGGCTCGTTTTAGATACGCTCTCTCAGTCTGAGCCTCCGTATTGTGAGTGTGCGCACTTTGCGAAACGCCCACTCTCGTGGTTTGCATGGATACCGGGGATATCGTCTTCGGAAGGTTCGGCTCTTGATAGTCACAATCTTGAACTCTCGCATGAACATCTCTTTTGGGACCAAAGCGGTTCAAATATTGGATTTGGCCCACACGGGCTGTTTGGTGAATCGAAGATACGTTATCGGTACAGAGATGAGGGGGAGTGCTTTAACGGCTCGGTGATGCGACAAGCTCTCACTGCGATCGATCTACCAGGTCGGTATAACTTTTTTCTCAACAACTGCCAGGATTTTGTAGCGAGTGTTCGAAAGGCCTACCACGCCCTGGCTCTGAAAAAAGAACGCTAGACGGTCCCCTTTCCCCGTATTGCATCGAGAGCGGGGGAGGGGAGCCGGATTCTTCCGGGTCTACTATTACAATGTAAGTAATTTGAGGAGAAAGGAGGCCGAGTTAATTCCAGTAAATACAAGGAGATATGGGATGGTGTCGGTGTTTAAGTTACTAAGTAAGTAACGAGACCGAGATCTCTTCCTCGTTCACACTCATAATGATGAGGACTACAGGGAATGAGCTTTCGGGCAAACCATGAAGAAATTTCCGTACCTCACTGACTATGTCAACGACGTATTTGAGCGGGAGAGAAGCCGGTTTGATTTTATCGTTCTGCGGCCTGTTCTTCTGACCATTTACTTTTTCTTGAGGCTCTTTCTCTTTCCATTCAAGTTTGTTTTGCACAGAAAGCCCTTCGGATTTGAAGGGTACTGTATCGATTCTCTCCTCGCGTTTGGGATCAAGTATCTTGCTTCTCGTGATGCAATCGAATTGATCGTTCGACACGTTCAGATCGAGCCTCTCTTGTATCGCTACATTCTTTCTGGGCCTAACGATGTGGTTCCAAATCGAGCAAGGACTCGTCTTGCTGGAATAGATGGCGATTTCTCAGTCGATTCAGTGAGAGACGTCATTCGTCACAATCTCACTCTCTGCCACGATGATCTCTCATACGAGGTTACTGATCGCTTTGATCGCGAGGCCTTTCTCTCGAATATCGCCTTTTTGAGAACAAGTAAGCCAGAAGATCACGAACAATTCAGCAAGAAAATGCTTGAAGAGAATGAGAAGCACTCGTGGCAACTTCTCGGCTGCACAAATGTGGTTATTGGAATTGTAATTGTCATTACGATATTTGGCGACCTCAGCTCTGTTGTTAAGGCTCTTAACTCATTTGATTCAGATTCGCTGCTCCTGTGGTGTGCTGAAAGAATCTACGAGGAAAAGACAGGAGTCTTGATTGATCTCTCGTTTTATCTCCCGCCAGAGGGAAACAGGGTTCACTACCACGTCAGTCCGTTTGCATCAGACCCGTGCCGGTACCTCTATTCTCACATTGCCTTTGATGAATATGTCTATGAACTCCTCCGCTCAAATGCCGAACTGTTGGCGAGCGAAGGCAAATAAAGGAGAAACGTTATGAGAGAATGCTATATTACAAAGACGGGAGCGTACCTTCCTGGACGGGCAGTTCAAAACCATGAAATCGAACGCTACCTCGGTGCTGCGGCTGGCGAGGAGGGGGTGAAAGAGAAAATCCTCGCCCTCAACGGAATTCGCCAACGTCACTACGCACTCGATGAGGAGCAGAACGAAACCCATTCGCTCTACGAACTGGGTGCTGAAGCGGTGCTGAACTGTCTAAACGGTTCCCGAAGCTCGGTTGATGTTGAGTATCTCGCCGCCGGATCAACCAACACACCACTTGTTGCACCCGGTTTTGCCACTCGGTTGCACGATCAACTCTCTCAGAGAGGGGTGATTCGTCGACCGATAGAGATAAACTCAAATGCCGGGATCTGCTCTTCTGGCGCACAAGCGATAGTGAATGCTGCTCGAGCGGTCCGCTCCGGAGATGCTGATACCGCGCTTTGCGTTGGAGCCGAGCAGCCCTCAGCAATTTTGCGCTCCAAGGTCTTTCGTCCACCGCACGATGTTGAAGCGATATCTCGAGATGTCAGGACTTCAAAGTGGTTTATGTCTGTTTTCTTGCGATACATGCTCTCAGATGGCGCCGGAGCGTTTCTCATTGAATCGACTCCCAAGCCAACTGGACTTTCGTATCGCATTGACTGGAGCTATTCGAGGTCATTTGCTAACGAGTCACCTCTTTGTATGAAGCTAGAGAGCCGCTCGCTTCTCCTCTCGCAAGATGTGACGGTGCTTTCAAAACACATTCTTCCGTTCTCGCAACGGGTGATCGGTGAAGCGCTTGAAAAAAATGGAGAGCAACTTTCTCAGTACCGCTCTTTTCTCCCGCATATGTCCTCATACTATTTCGAGAAAGGGATGCAACAAGCGGTGAACTCGCTCCGAAGAGATGGTGACGAGAGTCTTGCGTATTGGACCAATCTTGCTGAACGCGGAAATACCGGGTCCGCCAGTATCTACATCATGCTCGATGAGTTTGCCAAAACACACCTCGTTGAAGACGGCGACAGGTTGTTGCTGTTTATTCCGGAATCCGGTCAGTTCAATTTTGTAGTTTTAAGCCTTACGGCGGTTCAGAAAGGAGAAATCCAATGAAGAGTATAGCGATTGTTGGCGCTGGAAGTAGTGGCCTCATAACGCTGAAGTATGTGCTTGATGCCTTTCCAAACGCACAAATTGTGTGCTTTGAAAAAGGCTCTTCCGTGCGTGGAGCGTGGGGCAACATGGGAGATTCGTTCGTATCGACATCATCAAAATACGCGACTCAGTTTCGGTGTTTCCAGCAGTATGATGCGCAGCTCGATCCGCACAATCAGTATGGTGAGTACTACCGTGGAGACGAATTTGGGAGGTATCTCGATCGGTTTGCAGACGAGTTTTCGTTGAGAAAATATATTTCTTTTGAAACAGAGCTCGTTCATCTCACACTCACACACCAAACGTGGTGTCTGACCTTGCGACGAGACGGAAGAGAGACGGTCGCTGAATTTGATGGAGTCTTTCTCTGTACCGGTCTAGTTCGAAAGCGTCGAGAGATCGCGATCGACGATGGGGGACCCGCGATTCGGTATGACGTTGATGCAATTCAGAATCAAAGGGTAATGATCGTTGGTGGTGGAGAATCTGCCGTCGATATGGCGAATCAACTCGCGGAGGAGTCTCGAAATAACACTGTTTATCTGTCACTGAGGTCCGGAGTT
>JAGRAO010000023.1 GCA_020434565.1 Bdellovibrionales bacterium | reverse complement strand
GGTGAATTCTTTAGCCAAGCAGGGAGCTCTGCTCAACGCCTTCGAAATGGAAATACTTTAATCTCTCAAGACCGCCAGGATGGAAGGGTGTTTGAAGTTACTCCCTCAGGCGAGATTGTTTGGGATCTCGAATTAAAGCACTTTCCGCACCGAGCGAAGCGCTACGAACCAAACTATTGTCCAAACCTCGGCACTTAGGCTTCTTTGGTCCCGCCCTTCACGATGGTACAGGTACCGAATATATCTGAACTCGCACTCCATGAATCTCTTGAAAAGTGCTCATGAGCGTTTCAAGGTACTCTTCTGAGAGATCTTTTTTACTCCCCTCTGAAATATTGTTGAGCCTGTGATACACGGCGGTCCCATAAATTCGGACGAAGGAACGATAGTAACCAGACTGTAAAGTGTCGCTGAGTGGCTTATCTGGAACATTCGACTCAACCCACGGAGCAGCTTCATTTCGCGAATGGATCGGGGCTCTGATTTTCTGAAAACTCGTGAAGGGAAACCCATCAACTTTGACTTTGGTGTATGGAATTTCGAGATCTTTCGCTACCCACCACCGCAATCCTTCAAGACTCATACTGTCGGACAACCCTTCAACGAGGACCGGACCCCGAGAAGCGAGAGTGGCAATTGATTCAAAGATATTTGCGAAATACGGTTTGGACTCATACCGCTTGGTAATCGTCTCCGGAAACTTTTGGACACGAAAAAAGATCGTTACAAGCAAACCTACAACGAGCAGACAGCAGCCAGATCTCCACACGAGGCGAAACGCTCCACTCGTTCGCTCTCCCCACTCCAAGAATGCGGCCCCGCCAAAAGCAGCGAGAAGAAAAAGCGGAGGTATGACGGGGATTATATGGCGGCTTCCATTCTCCGGAGAGAGAAACAACGCTGCAAATCCAATCACAAAGAGACACCACGAGAGCTGCACAATCGGTCGATGAACATCGTTCCAGAGACCGAGAATTGCAAAAAACAGGATCATTACTCCTACCCACGGGTGCACCACATGCATACGAAAGAAGACCCTCGGATAGAAGAAGATGTTTTCAGATGATAGCAGAGCGTGGCGCGCTGGAGGCTGGTCAAACACAAACGAAAGTGCTTTTTGCCAATCGCTCACCAAGAACCAAGCAGCAAGAGCGAGACAGATATATCCTGCGCAGATGATACAGCGAACAAATGAAACTCTGCCTTGAAACCACTGACAGAGCAGAAAGAGTCCAAATCCACCGAGAGCAAAAATTCCAAAGCTGTATTTCGTCAGAAAGAGCAAAACAACCCCTGTTGCTCCAAGGAAAATACGGTTCCACGAAAGCTCCTCCTCACCCTCACGGGCGAAGACAAGAAGCAGGAGCACCATGAGCAACGCTCCAAGTGGTTCCAACATGCACAGCGCTGAGTTAAAAACGAGAATTGGACTTGTCACGGCAACGAGTCCGCAAAACATCACGGCAAAGGTTCGTGCTCCAGCAGTCAAAGAGAGAATCGAATCCCCCACCGCCCGTCGAACGAGAACCACAAAGAGGATTGAATAGAGCAACAGTGCGATAACCGAGGGTAGGCGGCTTGCAGCGAGAGAAGGATGTAAGACGAAGGAAACGGGTAGCGCAGTAAGTGAATGAAGCGGAGGATAAAATGATTGACGGAGAATGGCGCTCTCTATACCGTCCCACGTTCCTCCCCGGAGGGCGTAATACAGTTCAAGAATTGCATTGGCATGATCTGCTTCGTCGGTATCAAACGTTGCCGTTTCTTGAAAGACTCGCAGGGCAAGATATCCAACAACCGCAGTAGCTACCACCAATACAAGCAAAGGCCCGCTCCAACCTTCTCTTCGTCCGATCTCCTTTGTCATGATAAGACGGTAGCAATTCGAAGATTCTGCTGAAAGTCCCGGCGATATCACTGAGAGACCCCCGAGAATCTCGCAAACTCAAGCGTTACAAATGTCCATTTCTCAAACCGCGTCCTCGTCCTGCTCGAGTTATATTGGACCAGGAGGAGGAGCAGGAGGAGTTTTCTCAGGGCGAGGACGCCCAGTCTAGAGAGCGCAACGAAAAGGATATGGTCCCTGAGAAATCCCCACACGGGTGAGAACAATGAGGTGATTTTCTGGCTCGATACCCGTTACTTTGCACTTGAACTTATGAGGGCACTTGAACCTGAACTTTTCCTGATACTTCACCTTATCGGGTTCGAAACCGAAGGCAATGTGAACGGCGCTCACCGCACGATGGGCGAGGGAGAGAGAAAACGCGCAGGTACAGGCAAAAGGAACATAACGCACAATTTCCTGGCGACCTCCCCGAGACAGGCACGTTCACGTCGACGCAAAATTCGAAGGGACTTATTACAAACTCTTGGCTATCTTCTCAGCCCTGAAACTCCTCGAGGAAAAAAAAGGCGAGGGCTCCTTATCGAGTTCAATACGAGGACCGTCAGAGAACCATTCAAAGGAAATCGCCGCTCTCGGAATCCAAGTAAGGCTCCCGCTTTCGCCCTCTGCCCCTTTTGAAACCTCGAGTTGAGCTATCGGATAATCCTCTCCTCGGAGCTCAATAAGTATCCTCCCAGACTCAAGCCGCGCCACCTGAAAAAAGTAATTGTTCGAAGTAGTACCTTGGCAAAGAACTGTCCCCGTCTCACGACCAGAGGGTCGAGGAGTACGCGACGGTATCTCAAATCGAAGGGGAGAGACCGTGGTCATAAGGTGGGTACCATCGGAGTCGGAAAATCGATCATTTTTTTCGATGACAAGAGTGTGGGCGTCCTCTTCCGCCCGAACTCGAATCGGACCCATATCGAATTCAAAATGGGAACCATGTAGGTTTCTCGGATCTTCCACGGTAGAGTTTGGGGGTTGTTGAGCATCATTCGAATCTCCCCTGTGATTACCTGAGTCAACAACGGGAGGTTCTTGGTCATGCACCAGAACACGGCTATCGGGAAGAACACTACGTTCAAGAACTGGGGGAGCTTCTTCGACAGGCGGGATAAGAACTGCAACTCCAGAGTCGAGTATCATCACACAGACACTATCATGGGTATTTTATTTAGACGAATTTTCCCTTCGGTAAACTCGAACGGAGAGCCATTTCTGTTAAACGAGTAGAGAAACGTTTTGGAACATAAGCGCTCAAGAAGGCAAGAAATTTTGCTTTGAAGCACGGCACAACAAGCGAAGAACCTCGGGAATAGGCCCTCATCACCTCCCGCACAACTTGGTCCACCGAATTTCTCGGGATGTTTGTCATCTCTCCAGGCACTCGAGCGACTCCCCCGAACTCCGTCTGGACCGGTCCGGGACAGACGGTGAGGAAGCGAATTTTGGTATTTCGGTATTCAGACCGGAGCGCTAACCCGTGATAAAAATCAAACGCCTTCGTTCCAGCATAAGTGGCCATGTATGGGATAGGTTGAAAAGCTGCGATGGAGGCGAGAAAAATAATTCCACCAGTATTTTTCTCTAAGAGTTGAGGCAAGACTGCATGAGTGAGAACAAGTGGAGCTTCAATATTGAGGCGTACCATTTCAAGTTCCCGCTCAATCGAAAGTGAGTGAAATGGACCAAACGAACCAAATCCAGCATTGTTCACTAAAATATCTATTGAGTGCCCACGTATCCAAGCGCTTATCTCTTCGAGCCCCAAGAGCTGCTCGTCTGGCGAGCGTGCTATTGAGAGGTCAGCACTGAGAGCTTCTGCTGACCCCGAGCGAACCTGATTCAGCTCACGAGCCAGGTCCTCAAGAAGGTCCTTGCGCCGCGCTACAAGAACAACGTTCGCCCCAGCTCGATGAAGAGCACGCGCCAATCCTTCACCTATCCCTGACGAAGCTCCAGTGATAAGCGCAGTCTGTCCATCGAGCTTTATCATGTTTTTCACCAATGGTGAGTTTTCCGAACTATTCATCCGAAATGGTTTCGCACGAAAATTCGTGATAGTCGACCTCTCCGGTAAACCGATCTGGCTGTGGTCCAATGAGAACTCCAACAACAATCGCCGGATAGCGCAAACAATAGTATCGTCCCACCGCTCTGAAAACTCTCTCAGACGGAAATGCAGGGACATTATTCATCTCATACGAGATCGTATTGACATCGAGCGCGGCTTTCTCTCCTCGGGAGTCAGTTACTTTCTGTTGAAGCACTCTCGGAAGGCTTGACAGCCTCTCTCTTTTCAAAAGCACAAACGCTTTCTCAGTTTGATACGAGTAGAGTGAGTGTGAAAAATATGATGGCCATAAGCCGAAGCAATTCAAAAAAGGCAGAATTCCAAGCACGAAAAAGAACATAAGACTCAAAAGATTCTTTCGCTTAAACAGTGTCATCTTCAGGTCAAGTTCTCTACACCCAGAAAACGCAAGGACAACAAACAACATCATTGCGATGTTCCACGGCCAAACAGCGCTATTAAAATTTTGGCCAAGGGGACCGAGCATCAAAAGGATGCAGCTATGCATGAAGATCACTCCAAGCACCCCAAAACTCCGAAACCGTTGCGAGAGGAGAAGAAACGGCAAAAGCAGCTCACCGAGTGCCGCAAGGGGCCCTGAGAGAACGAGTACATGCTTTACTAAAGGTGGAAGAGACTCGTGAAATGTCTCGTGAAGTGAAGGAAAACCGTGGAGCAAGAACGTGGCGTTCAATTTGTGAAAGCCACTCCAGAAATAGACCGAGAGAATTACGAGGCGAATCGCATTCAACGTATCAACGTTCCGAGATTCACTTTTCTGCGGCCAAAACAGCGCCAAAAGAATAAAAAGATAGAGATAAAAAAACGGCATCCACCGAGAAATGTCAAAAGTCGAGTAACAGACCCAAAGAATGCTGAAAACAATTCCAACCGGCGAGCGCAACTTAAAAGCGCTAAGCGCGGACAGAAAAAAAAGGAAGAAAAGAAAGCCTACGAACTTCACGGGAAGAGGAAGTTCGGGCAACCAAGAAAAGAGCGGAATCTCAGGGTAAAGCCTCTCCTGGAACCAAAGGCCGGGAGTGAGTAGCATTCCGAGCAGAAAGCCAAGCGCGGCGACTCTCCGAATGAAGCTGAGTCGGTCCTCCACCGAGAGCGATTTCATCCTTTTGCTGTAGCAGACCTCCAAATGGAGTACAATTCATTTCCTACTCGAAGAGATGGTGGCCATTTGAAAGTATAGAGCCGCTTAGCCCGAAGAGGTCCCAATCTCCTGCTTCAGGCAAAGAGCGGAGAAACACACAACACAGCCAAGGATGCGAAGTCGAATTTGGAGCAAGCGCAGGGCTAGAAATGGGAGCAGAAGCCAGAGTTATGCTGACAGCCAATGAAATTCCCGGAATCTGGATGGCCAGCATACCTCTGTAGCAGACGACTCCTGAACAAAGCGGGTTAGGCATACCACCTCCAAATTCGAGAGAGTGAGGCACCCCTCTGCTCGAGCATTCTATTGCGCTCGAGACATCGCTTGCGCAAGAGCCAAACTTCTCGAAGCGCCCTCATTGAACTCTGCTCAACAGTGAATATCCCAACCAGGACAAGGAGGTTGCGCCATACAAAACCTCTCAGACAACGTAGAGGAGCACGAAATGGCCGGTAGTGTAACAGTTGAAGAAGAAAACGGTTTCGAACCCCCAGAGCATTGATATCTGAAGAGAGAGCAACTCTTTTCTCAGGAGTCACTCTTCTCACATGAAAAGCGCGTGCTTGCGGTATGAACACCGCCCGCAGTCCGAGCCGTTGCGCCCGAAGGGCGAGTTCCGCATCCTCTCGATAGGCAAAAAACGCTTCATCAAAAACCTGCAGCCGAGTTTCACTGCCTTCCATCAATTGAGGATACAACGACTGAACGCCTTCTTGGTCTCGCGCTCCACGAAAAGAAACTTGCTCGATGAAGTCTTTTGTTATCAGGAGGCACGCCCCGGTTCCTCCAGGCACTTCCTCTTCTCGAAGATCAAGTTCTGAAACGAGTTTGTTCTGAAAGCGATCGAAATGTCGCAGATCGGAAGTAAACGTGATCCCTGCTGAATCTACCTGCTCCGGCACCAGCGGGGTTAGTTCTGAGTTCGATTTCAACAAAAGCGGCACATAAGCCTGAACCGAGGGATCCGTCGAACGAAATATGCAGCGCACCAGTACCTCAATACAATTTTCCTCAAGGAAGACATCTGGATTGAGCACGAGCAGCGCATCAAAATTTTCGTTTACCACTTGATAGGCTTGGCAGTTGTGAGCAGCAGAAAATCCGAGATTTGAGGGAGAAGTAGCAAAGCGCACCGACTCACGAGCACAGAGCTCCTCCAGCCACTCCCGATAATCCAGCAAAGAGCCGTTATCAAAGACGACAATACTGAGCTCAATTGAAGAGTCAGAGAAAGACTGCGACCGAAGAGAACGGAGCGTCTCGGCAACGAGAGGACCACTGTTGAACGTGACAATGCTTACGAGGACTCTGTACGGCTGCTCCCCTGCCATATTCCTCCCAACGCCAGCATCACCCTCTTGGTGTCGAACGATTTCTTCGCCTACAGACCAAAACGATTCTTAAGGTTCGCATGCTCATTCCACATCTGTTTTGGAAGAGTCGAACCGAGAGATTGGAGAAAATCGGAACTCGAGGTAATTTCCTGCTCCCAATCTTCGCGATCGACGCTCAAGAGAGACGCTAAGGCTTTCTGATCAATCTGGAGCCCAGTTGTATCGAGGTCACTCACTCCTGGCTGCAAACCGAGCGGGGTTTTTTCGCCATCGACTTCGCCCTCAATCCTCTTGAGGATCCACTCGAGTACTCGGATATTGTCGCCGAATCCCGGCCAGATGAACTTTCCGTCATCGTTCGTTCGAAACCAATTGACGTGAAATACCCCCGGCATCTTCGAACCACCTTTCTTTCCCATATCGAGCCAGTGCTCGATATAATCAGCCACGTGATAGCCGATAAACGGTCGCATCGCCATCGGATCACGTTTGAGCTTTCCGACCGCTCCTACCGCAGCAGCCGTAGTCTCAGAAGCCATCGTTAAGCCGACAAACGTCCCGTGTTCCCACGAAAGAGATTCATATACGAGTGGCGCAGTCCGGGCCCTTCTTCCACCAAAGATAATTGCAGAGATAGGCACTCCGTGTGGATTTTCAAATTCCGATGAGATACATGGACACTGCTTCGCGGGGGCAGTGAATCGAGAATTCGGATGCGCTGCTTTCGTTTCGGAATCGTGATCGTAGTCGTTTCCGAGCCAATCGCGAAGGTTCGCCGGCTTTTCCGCGGTGAGCCCCTCCCACCAAGGAGTCATGGTATCAAGGTCGAGAGCTGTGTTCGTGAAGATAGTGTTGCCATGCACGGCGGCGAGAGCATTGGGATTTGTCTTTTCAGACGTTCCCGGGGCGACACCGAAAAAACCCGCTTCAGGGTTTATTGCCCACAACCGGCCATCGCTTCCGAAGTTCAACCAGGCGATATCATCACCGACCGTCTCGACCTTCCATCCGGCGTCGAGATAATTTTTCGGCGGAACAAGCATCGCCAAGTTTGTTTTTCCGCAAGCTGAGGGAAACGCCGCACAAACATAGAATTTCTTCTTATCTGGCCGAGTAATTCCAAGAATCAGCATATGCTCGGCAAGCCATCCCTCTTTTCGGGCTTTGCAAGAAGCAAGCCGGAGAGCAAAACATTTTTTCCCTTGAAGAGCATTCCCACCGTAATTCGTATTAAAACTCAGCACCTCCATCGTATCGGGAAAGTGACAAATATATCGCTCTTTATCGTCGAGCGTTCCTATTGAGTGGACACCTCTGACAAAATCATTTGCATCATCTGCAAGGTTTTTAAGCGCGACATCGCCGATTCGAGCCATGATTCGCATATTCGCTACAACATATGCCGAATCGGTAAGCTCGAATCCCACTCTCGAATAGGGAGAGCCGTCTGGGCCCATGAGGTAGGGAACGACATACATTGTTCTCCCGGCCATGCACCCTTTCATGAGTGACGAGAGTTTTTGTTTCATCTCTTTTGGATCGGCCCAATTATTGGTTGGACCGGCGTCACTCTCGGTCGCTGAGCAGATGTAGGTTCGTCCCTCGACCCGCGCAACATCATTTGGATGTGAGCGAGACCAGTAACTGTTTGGGAAGAGTTTTTCGTTTAATCGAACAAAGGTTCCATCCGCAACCAATCTGTCACAGAGCTGACTATTCTCGGCATCACTCCCATTCACCCAGACCACCTCTTTCGGGGTCACCAAAGCTGTTACTTCCTCTACCCAGCTCTGAACATTTCGATTCGCACACGTCATGAGTTCTCCTCAGCTATCCGGGATGCACCTTACGAGGCCGTCCCGGCAGGACACCAAAATTGAATGACGACTGTCTCATTTGGGGGCAGTCCGCTGCAGATGGTTGCGTACTCATGAACGCTTTACAACTGTTGCGGTTTATCTCCCAAGAAATGAGAAGAGAAATCACTGTAACTACTTTTATTTCTTATAGTTATAGGCTTTCTACCGGCTTGGGGAACGCCTTACGAACCCCTCTCTCCCGTTAAAAATCGGCTCGATTCACAAAGAGATTTGCATGTTGAAAGAACTGTCTATGCAAAACGATGTTGTGTGCCCGCACGTAGAGATCAACTCTCGATTGAAGTGCCGCAGCCAGCGCCGTAAGAGCTGAGGCCGGATCGCGATCCTCTATGCGGGCCTCTCCCCTCGCTTTAAGAAAGCCCTTCCGAGAAGTCGCAATACACAACGGCAATCCGTATCGCGACAGCTCGCCAAATTCTTCTAATAGGAGGAACGACTCGGCTGGATCGGAAGAGACAAAGCCACCATATCCAGGATCAAGAACGATCTGCTCCCTCTTAACGCCTTCAGCAGAAAGCTCCCCAAGAGTTTTCTCGAAGAATGCGTGCACCCTATCCTTTAACGGAGTTTTCGGAGGATCAGAAAAGACATGTGGAGCGGCACATCGAGAGTGCATGAGAACATACCGCACACCACTTTGAGCAACGAGCGAATACATCTCCCTATCAGAGCCGGGAAACACATCGTTAATACATCGCACACCACAATCAATCGCTCTTTGCGCAGTAGCCGCAAAGTGTGTGTCGAGAGAGATATCAGAGAGATCCTCAAGAGATCGGAGTATCGGCTCAAGTCTCCGCCACTCCTCTTCCGGGCCCGTACAGAGAGACCCCGGTCGGGTGGAGTCGGCTCCAAGTTCAATCACATCCGCCCCCGCCTCCCGCAACTGATGGACCCGAGCCACCGCGTCAGCAGGAGAGAAATAGTGACCGCCATCCGAAAAGCTATCAGGGGTCACGTTCACAATTCCAACGAACGCGACTCTTTTCATGAGAGGGGAGTTTCGAGTGATTCTAATGACGGATCTTCACCGAGGAGTTTCCGAACAACATACCGAAGAGCTACGGGATGAACCGATGCAAGAGCTTTTCCATTCAAAAAAATAAGCGGCGTGCCTTGGAGCCCGAGCTGATCAGCTTGTTCAATATCGTAGTGGATTCGCTCTCGCTGCCGCTCAGAGTCGAGGCACTGCTCAATCCCCTCCTTGTCGAGATTCAGTCTCTCAGGGAGGGCGAGCACGGCATTTCTTAGTGAGATCGCCGTAGCATCATCCTTTTCGAACTCATCGAGATACATCAAGTCGTTAAGAGCAGGCCCAAATGCTCCTTGCTCACCGGCGCAACGCGCAATCTCCGCGGCCAAGCATGCGGCTCGGTGAAACGAGTGCTGAATCGAGGGATTGCAGCGATTATCGAGAGGATAGTTTCGATAGGTCACTGAGACTTTGTCGGGATATTTCTCGTACAACTCGTGAACGTAAGGATAAATTCTTCTGCACGCTGGGCACTCATAGTCAAAGAATTCAACAATCTCGACCTGGGGATTCTTGGAACCAAACCGATAATCCATGTTGAGCCCGGTTTCTACTAGCGGAGGCATGCTCCGCTCAGGTGCGGCGAGATAGTCTCTATAGATTTGATTCAGCGTCATGAGCTTTTTCCCCTCATCACTTCCGAATTTTGACTGCTCGAGCTTCGCGAGACTCGGTAGCGCATACCCAGCGGCGACAGCAATAAGCACAACAAGCGACACGCGGGTAGTGGTTCGACGAGAATTCGAATCTCCTCTCAACAAAAGCCGACCAGGAATGTCACAACACACCGAAGCACTCTGAGCGGCTAATGTGCCTAAACGAACCCCAGAGGCGGCCCAGCACGTCACAAAGAACAGGGCAATACTTACGACATACATGCTCAGGCAAACAGGACAGACCGTCCCAATCTGAGTAATTGACACATAAAAGAGAAAGAGCGAACCAAGAAGCGAGAGCGCACTCACGCCAAAGATAAAACTGAGCGTTTTCTCTCTGCCAATCTCAGAGAAAGATTTCAAAGCGAAAATTGAGAGTCCAAACAATAGGAGATAAAAGCTAAAGCCGTAAGAGCCAAGCGGCCACCCAAATAGCTGCGAATACGAACTCTCGATCGCTCCTCGGCAGTTAAAAGTTTCGTTGATATCACACAGTCCACCTGAGAGATCTCCCCCAGCCTGAAACCAGACATACTCCATGACCGAGTAAACAGAGAGAGCCATCCCAAGAAGTGACAGGATCAATACCAACGCAAAGTAGTGTTTTCGGATGGTCATTCCTTTCTCCAGAAAGAACAGAGGTCGGTGGCCGATTTACCTACCGCTACTGAGAAATGCCTGAACGCGATTTTTCACAAGCTCCGGCGTAAATCCGAATTTTTCAGCGAGAACTTCTCCCGGAGCAGAAGCCCCATAGTGATTAACCCCTATCGAGAGCCCAGTCGATCCTACGACACGCTCCCATCCCGTAGTGACCCCGGCTTCAAGCGAGATTCTCTTGGCAGATATTGGAACGATCTCCTCTCTTTCCTCAGGTGAAAGCTCAAGAAAGAGCTCAACACAAGGCATGGAGACCACCCTTACTCGAGTTCCTTCCGAGGCAAGAAGCTTTGCAACTTCACACGCGAGAGAAACTTCAGAGCCCGTCGCCACCATGACACAATCTGTTACTTCCGGTTGCGCAACGATGTAGGCACCACGCAAGACATCTTCAGGTTGGAACTGAGTACCGCGCTCTAAGCTCGGCAGATCTTGTCGAGTAAAGAGAAGGGCACTCGGTCTATCATGCATCTGGAGCGCGCCAATATACGACATCGCCACCTCGAGCCCATCAGCTGGGCGAAAAACATACAGATTCGGAATTAACCGGAGTGACGCAATTTGCTCTATAGGTTCATGAGTCGGACCGTCCTCACCCACCCAAAAGCTATCGTGCGTAAAGATAAAGAGGCTCTGAAGGTGCGAGAGGGCCGCAAGTCGTATTGCTGGCCGAACATAATCAGAGAACACGAGAAACGTAGCCGCATACGGGAACCAACACTGCTGATATGCCATTCCGTTTACGATGGCTCCCATCGCATGTTCACGAACCCCGAAACGGATATTTTTTTCTCCGAAAGACCCCGACAAGACGTTTCCAGAATCTTTAATAAGGGTCTTGTTCGATGGCTCAAGGTCCGCCGACCCACCAACAAATCCGGGAAGGCTCTTGGCAAGAAGCTGAATAGCCGAGCCCGAAAGATTTCTCGTGGCTGCTGATTTCACAGGTTCGAGTGCGCTCAGAAGCTCCCCTTTGAGCGAAGGTGGAAGAGCTCGCGAAGTTTGCGCCTGAAGTGCCTTCGCCTTTTCAGAATTCGCGCTGGACCACTTTTCAAAATTTGCTTTCCACTGCTGATGACTCTCGTTTTTCTGTTGAATAATCTCAGAGCAAAAAGCCGAGACATCCTCGGGGATGAGAAAACGTGGCTCCTCGGGCCAGCCATACGCTGCTTTCGTGAGGTTGAGCTCTTTCTCTCCGAGCGGGGATCCGTGTACGTCAGAGGTCCCTGCCTTGTTCGGACTCCCTTTTCCAATAATTGTCCGAGCACAGATCAGACTCGGCTTTGAGCGCTCGTCAACAGCCGCCTGAACCGCCCCACGAATCGCTCCAATATCGTGACCGTCGATCGACTGCACATGCCATCCATAAGACAAGAATCGTTCAGCGACATTTTCCGTAAAACAGATATCGGTTTTGTCGGCCAACGAAATTTTGTTGTCATCATAGAGATAGATCAGGTTCCCGAGAGCGAGATGCCCCGCGAGAGACGCAGCTTCTGAGGTAATCCCCTCCATGAGATCGCCATCGCTGACGATTCCATACACTCGATTGCCAAAGAGCTCTTCTGAATAGCGGGCAGCGAGCATCTTTTCAGAAAGCGCTATCCCCACTCCGTTCGCAAATCCTTGGCCGAGAGGACCAGTGGTACACTCGACCCCTACAGTATGCTCAAACTCAGGATGCCCAGGGGTTTTACTCTGCCACTGCCGAAAATTCTTCAATTCGGACAGGGGGAGGTCGTATTGGAAAAGATGTAAAAGCGAGTACAAAAGCATCGAGCCATGTCCAGCCGAGAGCACAAATCGATCGCGACCGAGCCATCCGGGGTCCTGGGGAGAAAAACGGAGAAACTCTGCCCACACCACTGTGGCGAGATCAGCAGCCCCTAACGGAAGCCCTGGGTGACCAGAGTTGGCCTGCTGAACTCCATCGATTGAAAGCATTCGAACTGTATTGGCGAGGCGGGTTAATTCTTGAGTCTCAGCAGACATATCGTTTCCTTATTTTCTTGGGGCACCAAAATCCCACTGAATTCGGGCTTCCCAACCGCGGGTGCTGGTATACTTCAGGAACGAGAAAATTGCGACTTGGGTTCGAGTCCAAATAGAGAAGCGAACTCCGTTCCTTTCGCCACCCCTCTCGTACCCCTACCAACAGTAACCGAGCTCTCCCGAGTGCCGCCCTCTTACTTCCCGTTCATACAATAATTTCGTAGAGCCTTTCGGTACTGGATTGAGCCAGAGGTCCAAATTCTCCTCCATAGCCGAGAAATGGACAAAGGCTATTTAGTTTCAAGCACTTAACGAGTTACGGTACATCTAGGGACATCCAGTCCTTTAAAGCCCAATTCCCCTTGGCATACCTTCTGCATATTTCCTTTTACCCTTTAAAAACACCGACTCTACGCGGTGAAGAAAATACTGCCTGACTCCTCGTTAAGTGGGTGCCCCCACCCACTTAACGGTTTTTTTTTTCTCAATTTTCCAGAAAATTCACCCAGAAGACAAAGCAGGTCTCGAAGATTACTCCCGCTTCGCCGCCATCGCTTTCGCCTCAGAGAGCTGATTGTGAGAACCGTCGCACAAGTGGGCTTTGCCGCTACACTTACATCCACACCAGGCAACGCGGGTCGAAGCTTTGAACTCTACTTCAATCGGAAGGTGTGAAGTGCCGGTGTGGGAGCCGTCACAAAATGGTTGAGTCTGCGATCGCCCGCAAGCACACCAGAGATAGCGGCCCGGATCTACTCGTAGGATATACGGTCCAGCTTTGGCAATTTTTCGGTCTCTGTCACTTTTGTTCGAGGACATTCATGAGCCCGGAATAATTCAAAAGGAGTTCGGGCTAGGATGAGCCCATAAGGCTGCACTCCTTTCGGAGAAACCTTTCTACCTGTTCAGAGAACCACTCGGGGTACTCAATCATTGGGGCATGCCCGCAATTTTTAATCGTTACCAATTCTGAATTCGGCAACAGCTCATCAAATTTTCGCGCTACCGTCATCGTTGTTACGGTGTCGTCTTCTCCCCACAAGAGAAGTGTTGGAACTTTAATTTCAGGCAAACGGTCCCCGAGATTATCCTTTTTAGCGGAACGAGCAGCGTGAATGAGATTGAGCGTGTTCATCCTATCTGTGAGGATCTGAACAACTTCAGCCACTGCTTCGTCGGTTACAAATGACTGGTTAAAAAACACTTTTCCCATGTGCTCACGGACAAATTTCTCACCTATTCTCACGGGCAGGGTGTCAACTGAGTGTTCGTAAAGTCCTGACGTAGCCGAAAGAACCATGCAGTCGACCAGCTCGGGTGTGCTCAGGCACAGCCGCATCGCGACGTGACCACCGAGTGAATTTCCACACAGGACAACCTTGGAAAACCCCTGCTCTCGAATAAAGAACTCGGTGTAAGCCGCCAGTGATTTTACTCTCACCTCTGATCGGTGACCTGAAAGAAGCGGGAACCCAAGTGTATACGTCTGACCGTACTGCGACATGAATGGGATAGTACTGTCCCAGTTAGACATAGCACCAAAGAGTCCGTGCAACAGAATAATCGGAGGACCAGAATCTCCGTGCTTTTCGACTTTAAATTTTGGTTTGGCTCGTTTCTTGAGCCACTTCGGCTCGCAGGCGCCCATTCGGTCAGCCGAGGCTTCAACCAAGTCAAAAATCTCTTTCGTCATCAAACTCCGCTACGTAACCGAACCAGCACATCCTCGAAGGAACCCTTCCTCATGAGACCACTCAGTCATCTGAAGTTCCCTGAGATGCATTTGCAGCTCTCGGCGTAAAACACCGCACCCACAAAAATACTCACGGTTCGCTGAAACTGCAAAGTGCAGGGTTTTGTTTAATCCCAAAACTCGGTTCCAGTGAGTCACCGCCCCTGACAGCATGAGGTTCTCATCAATCGAACCTCCTCCCGTCGAAACGGCGGATTCGTCTCCCTATGAATACACTCCAGCACACTGGGGCGAGGTTATAGGGGTTGAAGCTCCGAATTTTAATAGTCTTTTTAGACATCTAGTTCAAGCCTATGAGCGTTCTCCTGGATAAGTTCATAGCGCTTGCTGGCCTCTTTTCCGAGAATACTATCAAACATCTCAAGTGCTTCGCCGTCATCATCTATCTGGATCTTCAAGATTTTTCTTGTTTTCGGGTTCAGGGTAGTTTCCCAGAGGGTCGAGGGATTCATCTCTCCGAGCCCCTTAAAGCGAGTTACATGGGCCTTACCTTTCATCCCTCTCTGCGCCAAAATCTCGTTTCGTTCCTCATCCGAATACACCCAGTGCACCACCTCTTTTGAGCCAGAACCGACCCGAATTCGGTAAAGCGGAGAGAGTGCAAGATAGAGGTGCCCATTCTCAACAAGTGGTTTCATGTAGCGATAGAAGAACGCCATCAAGAGAGAAGCGATGTGCATCCCGTCGGCATCTGCATCGGTAAGAATCACGACTCGCCCGTAACGGAGCCGCTGTAGCTGGAGTCCATCTCCCATGCCACATCCAAGAGCAGAAACGAGATCCGTCAGTTCCTTGTTCTCTTTTACTTTCCCCGGAGCCGCAGCAATTGCATTCAATATCTTCCCTCTGAGAGGCATGACAGCTTGCGTTTTCCGATCGCGTCCCTGTTTCGCGCTCCCGCCGGCTGAGTCGCCTTCTACGATAAAGATCTCTGAATCGGCAGGTTTGTTTGAAGAGCAATCAGCGAGTTTCCCGGGAAGGTTGAGTCTTCGATTTACTCCGATTTTTCGCGACACTCCTTGAGAAGCAGCTCTCGCTGCAGCTCTTGCTCGTGACGCCGCCACAATTCGCTCAACAAGACTTCCGGCGGTATTTGGGTTTTCATTAAGGTATTTCTCAAAAGATTTTCCAATCGAGTCTGCAGGTGCAATCACTTCTGAGTTATTGAGCCGATCTTTGGTTTGACCTTGAAACTGAAGTTGGGTGATGGAACCCGGAATATTGACAGAAAGAACGCCAAGCAGTCCCTCACGTATATCTTCGGCATTGAGCTTGACTCCTCGCGGTAAGAGATTGTGCGTAGAAATATAATTTCGAATTCCCTTGCCAAGTCCCGAACGGAATCCATCAACGTGGCTCCCTCCCTCATGCGTATGGATACCATTTACATAGGAATAGAGTCTTTCGTTCGTAGACTCCGTCCACGCAAAGGCAGCTTCGATTCGGATGCCTTCGCTCCTTTCAAGAAAGAAACTCTCTTCGGCGATTGGCTTTTGCTTTTGATTCTCGAGGAGAAACTCAAGATACGATCGGATTCCATCAGGATACAGGAACTCCTTTTTCGAGCCAGAAACCTCATCACGAAACTCTATCTTCAAACCCTTATTCAGGAACGCCTTCTCCTGAAGCATCGTTTCAATGTCAGCTGACGAAAACGAAGTCGAGCGAAATATCTCTGAGTCCGGACGAAAAAAGACGGTCGTTCCAGTCTTCTTCGTTTTTGCACCTTTTTTCAAAGCTCCGGTAGGTTGCCCTCGACTAAAGCTCATCTCCCAGGTAAATCCATCTCGATTGACAGAGGCCTTCAATTCAGTGGAGAGCGCGTTTACAACAGAGGCTCCAACTCCGTGAAGTCCCCCAGCCGAGACATAATTTCTCTCTGAAAATTTTCCGCCGGCATGAAGGGTGGTAAGGATGATTTCCAGAGCGGACTTTTTAAACTTTGGATGTTTATCCACGGGAATTCCGCGACCGTTATCAGATATTGTGAGACTCTCACCATCTTTGTGTAGGGTCACCTGGATAGCATCGGCATATCCGTTCATGGCCTCGTCAACTGAGTTATCGAGAATCTCACGAACAAGATGATGAAGTCCCGCCTTCTCTGTTCCTCCGATATACATGCCGGGGCGACGGCGAACCGGTTCGAGTCCCTCAAGAACCTCTATATCTGTTGCTTTATACGATTGCTTTGCCACGTCTTTCCTCTTTTTCGAAACTAGAACTCACGAACATCCCTTTGGCCAGCTTAGAGCGCAAACCACTATATAAGCACATGCGAGACGTCACCTCGGGCCACGAGTTTCTTTCCCTTAAGGCCGCGTCGGCCTTTCTGAAAATCAGAAGTCGACACCTTCTTCTCCTTATCACTCGCCATCTGAAGATAGATATCGCGAGTTCGCGAGAATCCGAAAACGCCAATCAGCTTATCATCTGCGCGGACGCTCATAAGACTCACGCCGACCGCTGCTTGAGAACGAACGGGCACTTCACGTTTTGAGATCACAAGCCCAGAACCTTTGGCAGTCACAAAGCCGATATTGGTATCGAGGAATCCGATAGAGGCGAGAGAGTCACCTTCGCGAAACTTCATAATCCTCTTTCCACTCTTCTTAATGCCGTCAAACGCTTCAAATTGCAGGCCAAATCCAGTTCCCCGCTCTGAAACCAAAACGAGAACATCTCCTACCTTGAGTGACATCTCCCCCGCATCGAGAGGGAGTTCTTGTTGTCCACCATCTTCGGGGCGGAGAAAACTAAACGACGCCACAACCCTCTCTCCGTCTTTAAACTTTAGAATCTTCTGGATGGGGTCGCCGTACCCACTTGAAGAAGGGAATTCAGACACGGGGAGTTCGTAGAAATAGCCGAGGTTCGTGAAAAAAAGCACGGAATCAACGGTCGTCACAGGATGAGCATGAAGCAGAATATCACCTTCTCGTAATCGAGTTGTCGTAAAATCGTTCGTCTGTCGAATGCGCTTGATCCATCCATCTTGTGTGACAATCGCGTAGACTTCTTCTCGAACAACAAAGTCTGTCGCTTTCAGCTCGATCTCCTCAAAGCGAGCTTCTATTTTCGAGCGGCGCTTATCTCCGTAGAGCTTGTCAATCTCTGCAAGGTCCTTTGCCACGAGACCCTCTATCTTCTTCTTGCTCTTCAGGATTGACTCAATCTCAGCTACCCGACTTTCCTTCTCCTTCAGCTCAGCTCGAATATCAGCAATGTTTGTCCGAGAGAGTTGATAGATCCGCATGTCAACGACGGCGTACGCCTGAATTTCGGAGAGCTTAAAGCGTTTGCGGAGTTTATCGGCGGAATCCTGTCGGCCAGAACTCTTGCGGACAATTTGGAGTGCCTCGTCCAACGCGTCGTAGATCAGCACAAATCCCTCGAGGACATGGATTCGCTCGAGCAAGTTTTTGCGCTCAAACCGCAATCGACGCTCTGTGACATCAATTCGAAAATCAAGAAAGAGTCGAAGGCACTGCTTCAGCGAAACAAGCTCCGGCTTTCCAACTCCACTTGCCGTTGGAGTGAGAGCGGTGAGATTCACCTGAAAATTCCCCTCAAGCGGCGAATGCTTGAAAAGATACGCCATGCCAAGCTCCACATCGGCCTCGGGAGCGAGTTCGAGAACAATCCGAATATCAGTCGTCGACTCATCGCGAATATCGACAAACTGAGGGACTTTTTTCGTCGCGATCAAGTCAGCGATCTTTTCGATTAGCTGAGCTTTGTTTAACGCATACGGAATAGAAGTTACTATTGCCGCCCGCTTCCCCCTGGCTCCGTCTTCGAGTTTCCAGTCCCCTCGCATCCGTACTGCGCCACGACCAGTTTGATAAATGTCGGTCAGCTCCTTCTTGGTGTTGAGTATCGTACACCCTGTTGGAAAGTCGGGCCCCTTAAGCACCGTGACGAGCTTAGCAGTTGTAGCCTCAGGATCATCGAGCAGCATGTTGAGCGCTTTTACAATATCCGAGAGGTTGTGCGGGGGAATATTTGTCGCCATCCCCACAGCAATTCCAGACGCTCCGTTCATGAGGAGATGCGGAACTCGAGACGGGAGCACCGTTGGCTCCTGAGTCGTTGCATCAAAATTGTCGCGAAAATCTACCGTTTCTTGGTCGATCTCCCCGAGCACCTCA
The DNA here is from genome assembly GCA_020434565.1 of Bdellovibrionales bacterium. Taxonomy (GTDB): domain Bacteria; phylum Bdellovibrionota_C; class UBA2361; order UBA2361; family RFPC01; genus JAGRAO01. The sequence goes on along the minus strand of JAGRAO010000023.1, from coordinate 4,103 downwards.
AGAGCGAGGGGCAAGAGCTTCGCTTCGGTGTACCTATAGGCAGCAGCACCATCGCCATCGAGAGAGCCAAAGTTTCCCTGTCCATCAACAAGCGGATAGCGAAGTGAGAAATCCTGCGCCATCCGAACCATTGCTTCGTAACACGCCGTGTCACCGTGAGGGTGGAATTGAGCAAGAACGGCACCAACGACAGCCGCTGACTTCCGGTGGCTTTTTTCCGGTCGCAACTTGAGTTCGTGAAACATGGTGTAAAGGATTCGCCGTTGTACTGGCTTTAAGCCGTCACGGATGTCGGGGAGCGCGCGTCCCGTGACAACGCTCAGCGCGTATGTGAGATATCGATCGCGTGATTCTCTTCTGAGTGAGGTTTCTATTTCGGTCATAGTGCTGATACGTCTCTGGCGCTCGTTGCCCAACAAAGCAAATTTCTCTCACGAACGAGCTCTTCGGGAAGCTCGGAACAAAGTCCGTGAGTTCTGCACGCTTAAAGCGGCCACTTATGCATAAATGAAAGCGCTTCTGATACCAAGGAGTGAGGCAAGAATCAAAAGGGCACTCCCCCAAATAGGTCATCTCAGCTCTCTCACCGTGCCGCAAGCAAAAAAACCAACACACATGCCATTTTCAGAGAGAAAAAGATGTTCAAGACAGGACAAACAAGGAGTGTACCGAGAGCGAACGTGCCGACAAGGCACCGGAGGAACTAGAGATTAGCGGTCCACAGCCACCCGCGGAGCAGCCGAGTCAAGGTCACCCGAGAAGAGCGGGATCGCGAGCACCACAAGAAGCGCAGCTACAAGCCCAATAACGACGAGTTCTACGGTTCCTTGCTGATTCTTTTTCACGAAGACCTCAATTCACGAAAAGGTTCTGACCCTTAGGATTCCTGAACTACTCAGAAAGATGCACCAAATACAATTTTTTGGTACAACTCACCCCAACTCAGTATCCATGCGCAGTTTCTGCTAGCTCATAAGAACAATGGACGATCAACCAACCGATTTTTCCGAGAAGAGAGCGACCCTCGAAAAACTCCTCGAAGGAGATCACATCTTTATCCACGTCGATGCTTCTCGAGATGACGTCGTCGTACCAGCCGGACTCAAAGGAGACCAGCGCCTTACGCTCAAATTGAGTCGGCTCTTTCAGGGCAAGACTGAAGTTTCTCAGACGCAAATTTCTGTCGAACTCCTCTTTCCGGAGGGCTATTTTACCTGCCAAGTTCCTCTCGGCTCGATTTGGGGGGTTACCTCAGATACGGGAAAAAGCATGTTTTGGCCCGAAGCCGCTCCACGTGAAATTCTCCAGATGGTGATCCGAACGATGGCAGATGATGCTGCGGCCGAAGAGACCTCAGAAGATTCTTCGGAAAACTCGAGTCGGGAAGCCACTCCTCAGCCAGCAAAAAAGTCGAGTTGGCCGGTTCGACCGCTCCTAAGCCCACTCGAGGGGGGGCACAAAGGCGAAAGCGACTCAGAGAAAGGGGACAAGGGCCATCCCAAAGGCGGAAACCCTCACCTGAAGAGGATTAAATAGACCCCCTGGGATGTGCATTATTCCCCCTTTGCACTTGAACCCTCCTCTGTAACCTCAGATTTTGGTCCTAAAACCGATGGGAGGAACTCACTTTCACGATCCGCCAAGTCCTGCGGACAGAACTGAAACTCTTCATAATTGAGGAGCGAGGCCTGGCCAGAGACGTGATCCCGAACTGCGGTGAAGATCGGATACGCAATTCGAAAACTCTTGTCCTCAGTTTCGGCGAGCCCAAAACTTGAGAGAATCGTCTTCCACAAGCGCCCCGTCTTATCAAACACAAATCGGTACATCGGAAGGAGGGTTTCCTGATCGACATACAGCACTTGCCACCCTTCGAGCGAATAAGGATCTAAAACGAGCGAGACAACACGCCACACTCCTCGTTGCACGTATGTCGTGTTTACTGGGAGCCATCCAGCACCGGTAGAGAGAGTGCGCGCCTCAAAGTTCCACCGGAACTGAGCATCAACTCCCTTCTTTTTCGACTCAGGCTCTTTCACCTCAAAGCAGCTATCCGATTCGCGCTTCACAAGTGGCACAACTTCATTCTCTGCAAACGGCATAAACACAGTACGCGAAGAAACCTCTGATGGCTTCTGAATTTCAACCTTGCCCGAGAAAGTAAAAATGTCCTCGAGACTCAGCACTGCAAAGGGGAGAGGATCTGCTCTATTCGATCCGGCTATTCTTCGTGTCTCAAAGAGCACCGGAGAACTTGCCCACACCGTATCCTCCCGTTGCCCAAAGAGTCGAAACGTTAGCCGCTCAAGCTCGGCCCCAAGCTCGGGCACCTCAAGTTTCACTCGTTCCCGGAAGAATTGCTGTCGAAACTTCTCAGAGTACACACTCGGAAAAATTCGAGCGACCTCACCGTGCGACTCACCAGAGATGCGCTCGTCTTTAAGGTTTACGAGAGAAAAACTCGATCGGAGCATTCCCAAGCGCCACCAGTGGGAATAGGTATTCCACAACAACTTTTGTCCGAAATTCTCGGGGAGATTTTCAGCATCACTTTGCAGGACAAGCGCAAATGCTGGTCCATTTGGAAGGAAGCCATCTCCCTGTATTGCGCCATCTGTACCGATTGAGAATTGGCCAATCCCTTGAGCAGCATTCATCCACTCTTTATCGAAGCGAAAAACCATCCCAAGCTCATCGCTCTTTCGAAAAGCGAAACTCCCCTCCCTGAGATCAGGCAAAAGCTCTTCAGGAATAAAGTCTTTCAATTCACTAAAGGAGTTCAAATCAACCACATCCGATCGATATGCAAGCACCGGTCGAGGGACACTTGGAGAAACGGATTCGGGAGTCTGAGAAAGGCTCGAGTTTGATTGAGAGAAAAGCACAAGTAATGTGAGCAGGAAGAGACGAAGGAAACCCACTCCTTCGACTAGAGACTGAAGAGGTAACGAGCAGCAAGAAGCCATTTCATAACCCGTGATTCAGAGCGACACTTTCTTTCAGCGAGACCTTTCAGCGAGACCTTTCAACGAGACGCCCTACAAGGAAGAACGAGGATGTACTTCAACCTGCTGCATCTTCCGCATATGCTCTTGATACACTTGCGCAGCGCCCTTCTCTTGTAGTTCCTTTGAGCGAAGCATGAGCACCTCTTTATCCTCTATAAAGCGTCGAGGATCAGACGGGTACACCTCGGGATGAAGCCCAGTATCCATCCGAATCGCGTCTACAGGACACGCTTCGACACAATATCCGCAATAGATACAGAGGAGTGTGTCGATTTCATACCGATGAGGAAATTTTTCGATACTTGGGTCATCGTGCTCAGCTGCCTGAATGTAGATACACTTTGCGGGACACGCTGTTGCACACAGGAAACACGAGGTACACTTCACCGAGCCATCCTCATGGAGCGTCAATCGGTGCCTTCCTCGATAACGCGAGGGATACGGCCTTCTCTCATTGGGATATTGAATACTTGCGGCAGCCCTGACGTTCTTGGCCAAACCAAGTGCATGCAACACATGGAAGAGGAAATTCCTCAAGAGCCTCCCAAAAGTGAGCGCTACTCCCCTCGCAATTTCGACAATATAGATACGCTCAAGAAAAGTGAGCTCCTCTCGCCTTTTCATTCCTCCTCCAACCGATAACGTCCGTACTATAGTCACCTCGAAGTAAGAACGCCACGAACCCTTTTTTCCGGGGCCCGAGGCGCAAGAGTATTCAGAGACTACGAGGGGTTGCCTTTCGGTCGATTTGCCCCTCGCCAGTGATTTTTCCACAGCCATCCCCTTGAAACTGGACGCGATCCCGCATAGCCTCCCCTTTGAGATCAATGAGGAATGACTCTCGTAATTATCTTCTTGTCTTTTTAGGTAGTTACGCCGATGGCGGGCTTCGAGACTCTTACCGCCCCTTCGAGAATTAAGAGGCGGCTGGGACTCTCCAGCATTTCTTCGTTGATGTACGCGGGTCTCTGTATAAGAATTCGCGAGTCAGCGCGAACGAGCTTCCTCAATGCGGCTGCCACTCTAGATGCAAGAGAGATGCAAGAGGGGTACCAAAATGCAAGAAGGCACGTGGGTTCGTTTGTTTATCTCTGG
>JAGRAO010000238.1 GCA_020434565.1 Bdellovibrionales bacterium | reverse complement strand
TTACACATTCTGTACATGAGGTAGTACAAAGATCCGTACGTATCGTTCAACTCTTCAAAGACCGTGACCTCGTGCCCTTTGAGTACCCAGTCTGTATCGACCCCTGAAGTATTCGGTATACCGACACTGATCGCACACGGCTCTTTCGTTTGAACTTCGGAAAATCTGGCTCCAACTGAGAGTTCGAACTCCGCTTCATACGGATGTAACGCCGCGTTTGCAGCTCTCTCTAGAAAGTAGACCTCCCCATATCGATCTCGCATTTCTAGGGCCAATCGCTTCCACGTCCAAGGGTCCGACGGCCTATTCTCGACAGATGGTACAGCCAACATCTCTTCAGGAGTTCTCATCCGATAGAAAATGTGATCCCACACTCGACGGCGAAAGCAGTTTAAGTTAGTAGGATTCGTTGGAGTATGTTCGGTAGGAGGCCAAGTATCAAAACAGTTTCCAAGGTTTTCATATTGGACTGCAATCGGAGGAGGGGCATTGACGCCGTCGCCGACATGCATTCGATTGAGGGTGTTTGCAAGCTCGACTGCCTCAAGGGAGTCAGTCGAAGGAAAGACATCAATATTCCTTCCACCACTGCACAAACCAACGATTACTGGCCAAGGTCTTGGCAGTCCATCAGATCCTGTTCTGTTCCTGATAACACAGGTGTGATAGCTATCGAGAGCGAGTGCGGCCTCAGGATGATTCTCAAGTGACTGTCGATACGCACTCTCATCCTGATACGCTGCTATCGTCTGCAAGCTCGAAAACTCAGAGGCACGCGAAATACCGGCAGCAATCGCAGGCTCAGTGAGTGCCTTTGTCACTTCATAGACGACCAACGGGCTCGCTGTAATATTTGCATTCGCACGTTTGTATGTCTGATCCCATGCTATCCCAAAGTATGCACTCAGGTGGTCAAATTTTGTAACCGTCGTATTCTCCGAGGTTTGTCGCGCTACCGAAATTTCTTCTTCCTCCTCTCCCTGACCGGAAGAGTTCAACGTGGTAGAACGGGCTGCCGGGCCAAAACTTGGATTAGACTGGCTACTTCGAATAGCTCTTTCCCGAAGTGGACTCTCTACACCTTGAGCCCATACAGCATCCACACCTGAGAGCAGCAGAATCCCTAAAAGGAAAACAAAAATTTTTTTCATACTCCCTTTTCTGATCACCTGCTCCTCCCAAGTAATATCTCGACGACTGCTTCGATAAAGTAAGATTTACGAAATCCCGAGATAAGGATCGGCGTCTCACTTCCGTCTGGAGCAGAGAGCACTACTGTTGGTGCCTCAGTGACCTTGAACAGATCGGCAAGAGAACTGCCGACAATAAGCGGGATATCAGCCCCGACTTTTGCCTTGAAATATTGAATTTTTCCTGGCTCTTCGTGCTGCAGCGTTGAAGCAATGAAATTCACTTGTCCATGTTGGGAATTGAATGTCGCCAGCGATTTTAATTCTTTCGCCATCAGGCTCGAATCTCTATCCATCGGCCGGATGAAGAGATAGACATCGACCTTTGATCCTCGAAAAGGAATCAATCGCGGGGCGAGAATGCTCTTAACCTGTCTCTTCTGTGATTCTTCATTGTACAAAAGATCAATCGACTCTTCACTTGATGAGTTATTGCTCAAAATGTCGAGCTTCAACGCTTCTGGGAGAAGATCGACCAACCTCTGACGCGGACTTTCTCCCACCAGGCTTTCTTTTTCTTTCTTCAAATCCTCGACTACAAAATGCTGAAAGGGCTTCACCACTTCGTCACTATCGAGGCGTTCGATATCTCTCAGTCCCTCTTTGTAGTAAGCAGCTGATTGAGCTGCCACGGCCATATCTTGAAGGCGTCCGAGCTTATCCATGTACCGCGCATACTGTTTTGCATAATCGTATGCACATCGATCGTCTCCGATGTTGAGACACGCCATCATCGCTTGAAATGGCTTCGGTGCATCGTTTACGGCTTTTACAGGGACATCTTCGAGCGGATCTCCAAAGCGCGCACGTACGTCATCTCTGTTCTCTGGAACAATAGGATCTTGAATCGCTTCTGGAGATTGAGGGAGGATCTGTTCTTGCGCTTCTTCTTTCGGAGGGGTCGTATCCCACTGCCGAAGCATGGTGATTCCGTCTGCCGGCTCAGCGATATTCTCCGAGAAAAAGCCGTCGGTAGGGCGATTCTCAAAGATCACCTGCTTCATCTGTGCAGACACACTTGAGGATGAAGCGAGCACAGCAACAATTGTAAAAACCGCTTGAACGGCGAGCCTTTGGCTCATTCCGATTAACCTCTGTTGTAAAACCTACTCCTGCGTTCTTCAACGACGGGAACACTCATAAAAGTTATGCAGAGGAAAAACAGCTATGTGCCTCAGAGCAAAAGAAAAAACTAGGGGGCTAAGCCCTTGTCCCCGCTCTCAAAAAGGCGGACAAACCCTCGAAAATCGACCGAATTCACCCACAGGATATCCACAGTAAATAAGATTATAATTCAAGGACTTATATCTTTTATCCACAAAAATAGGTCGCCAATTGTGAGGGAATTGCAATCGGGATCAAGCAACCCCAATGCTTGAGAAGCCATCCCCCGGAAGACTTCGGACAAGGAGAAGGACGAGGACAAGGATTGAGGCCCCGTTATTGATACTCCTCTATCGAAGGACAGGTACAGACCAGGTTCCTATCCCCAAAAGAATCCTCTATTCGAGAAACCGCCGGCCAAAACTTCATGGCTGAATCCACCCCGGCTGGGAAAGCCGCTTCTTCCCGCGAGTACGGTCGATTCCACTCACTCCCTGAAACAACTTCTACCGTATGAGGGGCGTGCTTAAGCGGATTGGAGTCTTTTGGAACCGCTCCAGATTCGATCTGAGCGATCTCATTTCGGATTGCGATAAGAGCATCACAGAATCGGTCTAGCTCTGTCTTTGATTCACTCTCCGTTGGCTCAATCATCAACGTTCCTGGAACCGGCCAAGACATAGTGGGAGCGTGGAAAGAATAGTCCATCAATCGTTTCGCTACATCAGCGACTTCGATATCAGCGGATTTCTTGAACGCTCGAAAATCGAGGATACACTCGTGCGCCACATATCCGTTTCGACCCCTATACAGCACCGGGAAGTACGGCTCGAGTCGCTTGGCGATATAGTTGGCGTTCAGTATCGCAACCTCAGAAGCTCGCTTTAACCCCTCGGCTCCCATGAGTGCCATATAGCTCCAAGAGATCGGAAGAATACTTGAGCTTCCCCAAGGAGCTGCGGACACGGCTCCCTCTGTTAACTTGTCTGCTGTTACCGGAACAACTGCATGGCCTGGGAGAAACCCCGCCAAGAGCGAGCGCACGGCGATCGGTCCCATTCCCGGGCCACCCCCTCCGTGAGGAATACAAAAGGTCTTATGCAGATTAATATGGCACACGTCCGCACCAAAGTCCGCCGGACGAGAGAGTCCAACGAGCGCATTAAGGTTTGCGCCATCGAGGTAGACCAGCCCACCGACGTTATGGATCTTTTCACAGATTGACTCGATCGCTTCCTCAAACACACCGTGGGTTGATGGATAGGTCACCATCAAAGCCGCAATTTTTCCCTCATGTTGAGCCGCTTTCTTTTCGAGATCAGAAACGTCGATATTTCCGTTTGTATCGCACTCAACAACAACGACTTTCATCCCCGCCATTATCGCGCTCGCGGGATTCGTTCCGTGAGCAGATTTCGGAATCAAGCACACGTCTCGCGCCAAATCACCCTTTGATTCGTGATACCGCTTGATTGCAAGCAACCCTGCGTACTCACCCTGGGAGCCAGCGTTCGGTTGAAGTGAAACAGCATCAAACCCTGTAATCTCCTGGAGTGCCTTTTCAAGCTCCGCAAACAAAACGAGATACCCCTTTGCCTGATCAACCGGAACAAATGGATGAAGCAACGAGAAGCCAGGAAGCGAAACGGGCAACATCTCTGATGTTGCGTTTAACTTCATGGTGCACGAACCAAGTGGAATCATGGAGTGGCACAGTGAGAGATCCTTCGCTTCGAGCCGCTTGAGATATCTTAAAAATTCAGACTCGGAACGGTAAGAGTTAAAAATCGGGTGCGAAAGAGGTTGATCCTTTCGAAGAAGTGCGGAAAGGGGCGAACTCTCAACTTTCAAATCATAGGTCGCTGATGAAACATCGCAAGGCTTACCTGAGAGAATCTCTGCAAGCAGATATACATCGTCTACTTCAACCGTCTGGTCTAAACTCAACGAAACACGATCTTCTCCGACAAACCGGAGATTAACGTGGTGGTTTTCCGCTCTTGAGCGAACAGCAGCAATCTCCTTTGGAGAGAGCTTGTACGTCAGAGTATCGAAGTAAGAACTATACGCTGGAGAGAGGCCGCGCTCGGAGAGAATCTTTTCAAGAAAACAGGTAAAGCCAAAAACTCGCTCTGCAATCCGACGCAGACCACTTCGCCCGTGATACACAGCGTACATTCCGGCCATAATCGCGAGCAGGACCTGCGCTGTACAGATATTGCTTGTTGCCCGCTCACGACGGATATGCTGCTCGCGGGTTTGAAGGGCTAAACGAAGAGCGTTCTTCCCTGTAGCATCCCGAGAAACACCAACCAATCGGCCTGGAATAGTGCGTTTGTAGTCATCCTTTGTTGCAAAGTACGCTGCGTGAGGCCCGCCGAAGCCAAGCGGCACTCCAAAACGCTGAGTAGATCCGACTGCAATATCAGCGCCGAGTTCCGCAGGTGATTTCAGGAGAACAAGGCTTAAGATATCAGCCGCAACCGTGACGAGAACTCCGTGCTCTTTGGCTTTCTGTATGATCGCCGAATCATCTCGAACCTCACCAAGTGTTGATGGGTACTGAAGTAACACACCAAAGGTATCCTCAGTAAACTGAAACGCACTCGGATCCTCGACTGATACTGAAATTCCGAGAGCTCGCGCACGGGTCTCAACGACAGCTATTGTTTGAGGATGACAATCCTCAGCAACAAGAAATTTATTTGTTGATCCCGATTGTGCCTTCTGATGAACGGCAAGACTCATGGTCATCGCTTCAGCGGCAGCGGTTCCTTCATCAAGAAGCGAAGCGTTTGCGACCGGAAAGCCCGTAAGCTCTGAGATCATCGTTTGAAAATTTAGCAGAGCCTCCAGTCTGCCCTGGGAGATCTCCGGTTGATACGGGGTGTACTGAGTATACCAACCGGGATTCTCAAGAATATTTCGCTGGATTACCGCTGGAACGATCGTCCCGTAGTATCCCATTCCGAGAAATGACCTCCGGACTTCGTTCATTTCACTTAAGTGCTTTGCTCTGGCAAACACCGCCACTTCGCTCTGCTCGTGCGGAAAATCTGATAACGCGAAGTGACCTTTTATTCGGATACTAGCTGGGACGGTCTTTGCAATTAACGTATCGAGCGAGTCACACCCGACAACCGCGAGCATTTCAGAGACATCTGAAGACGAGGGACCGATATGCCTCTCAACAAACGAATCTCGCGGTGGGATGCCACCAGCTTGAGTATTCTCTCCCTTAGCCACAA
>JAGRAO010000237.1 GCA_020434565.1 Bdellovibrionales bacterium | reverse complement strand
GCTTTGAAGTCGTGATCACTCGCTAAGCCTTCGCCATCGGCCGTGAGATTCCGGCGAGAGGTGACCCGACCCTGTCCACCCCAGTGCTGGACGTAGCGGCTCCACCGAGCTTTGTCGGTAGAAACCTCTTCGCCAGCTGCGGTGAAGATTCGGTAGTACGGACCCCAATAGGTGCGGTCGGTATCCCCATCTTCGTCCTTACTCTCGGTGTAGTACTCCTCCTCCCATTCGACTTTGACGACTTCGCTGTTCCAGACCTCGCGATCTCCGAGATCGGTCAGCCAATAGAACGCAAAGGCAGTCGAGATGTAAGAGAGAGGGATCATCATGGCGACGAAGACGGCGGCTTCAGCGTTGCTGAAGTTCTCGCTTCGTCGCCAACAGAAGACGCCCCACCCAGCGAGCCCTCCAAAGACGAAGAGCACGGCAGGTGTGGATGTGACGACATTCCACATCTCGTTCCACATCCCGTTGTAGATGATCCACGAGAACATCCCAACGATAAGCGCCATGTTGACGAGCCAGAGTCGGACGACAGTTTTCTTGTCGTCATCCGACCCAACGCGGCGCCGCATGTAGCGGTGCCTTCGGGGCGAATCCCCATAGGTATACACGGTAACCTGCTCCTTTCCGCGAACTTTCGCTCTATATCTGGTATTCCCGATTCGGGAGATATTTCATGAAAGAGTGGGAGAGGAGGTAGGAACCTTTTCCTCACCTCTCATATCCCACGCCAGGCAATCGAAATCACCAGGCGTGGGATTGGAGAGGCGAACTTCTACCCCTCTAAGCACGACGAAAGACCGACCCAATGGCCCTTTAGCCCATTAAAGGTTATACCGAATTTCCCGGTGAGAGTGTGGTAGGGGATTCTTCGTAAGTTCCCTAAATCGTTTCCTCTTTCATGGAAAAATCTGGTGAAGGGAGGGTTAGAGGAGCGACGGTTTCGAAAAATGCTCAATACGAAAGGGGCCTCTTGGAAATACTTCTCAAACCACACCCCCCTGATGATCGCCCAAATCGAGTGACTACCCAAATTTGTTCGTCAACCGAGCGCGTGGACCTCGGGTGAAAATATGCTCTATGGAATCTCCCGCTTCGCAAGCGCTCGTTGATATTTGTGGTCGGCAATCGCTTCATCGAGTTCCTGAAGATCTTTTGAGTTCTCTCCGTACCGTTTGAGCCAGGTCTCTCGGATACGCTCAAGGCGGGAGATGTTCTGGTCATAGGCATCAAATTCAATTTGAGCTCTCGGGAGATCCGCATACCTTTCCATTCCAAGTTCAAGAATTGACTGTACATGTTCAAGTTCATGTCCTAAGACCATCGTTGCACGGGCTTGGGTCTCAAATGCCTCGAGTGAGAGGAGGATGACGACAAGGGGAGTTTCTTCTCCTTGAAGACTTGCTCCGATGGTGAGCCCAACGTTGTGCCCCCCGAGGTCAGGTCGCTTGCCGGAGAGGGTTTCGGCCATTGCGGCGATGTCCTCTGTGGCAAAAATTGCAATTCGTCCAGCCGCCTTTAAGGTTCCAATTTGCTGCGATAGCTCTGGATCGTGGCCGAAGTGCTCAGCGATAGCGTTCAAATAAAAATTATGGAGCCGATTGACTGTCTCTTCCGACATGTACTTTTCAGAGAGTAAAAAAGCACACGCTGGATCCGTCTCTTGAGCGAGGGCGTGGCCGATATCAATCGGGTCTTCGAAATCAGCTCGGGTCGTGTCGAAATTTTGGGCTCCAGAGATTGAAGACGTTTGAGAGCCCTCGGAGTCTCGCCTACTACACCCTGAGTTTGGAAGCACCGCACCGGCAAGGAGCGAGAGAGAACTCAAGGCCGCTGCTGAATTTCTTGCGATTTCCATCATAACAATCTCCTTTCGAGCCGCTCGCCGAAGCTCAGGGCCTATTCGCTCAAGCGGGTTTGTCCAGAGTAAATCGCGTCCGAGTCACGAACGCGATTCTCTCGTGTGCTCTACTGCACCTGAGAGTGGTAAAGACCGACTCTCCCAAATTGTAACCTTCTCTTCTGTTTTTACTCCTCTCGGTTTTGTTCAATTCTTTGTGCCGCACTCGGGGCATCGAACGGTGTGATCTTCACTCGTTGGAAGACCAACAAGCGAATAGGAGCAGCTTGTACAGGAAGCTCGACCCTCTCCAATCTTAAACTTCGCATTGAGCAGCTCAAGGCCGATGAGGACCATAACGATTCCACAGATTACGGGTAAAAGAAGAACCCAGAATTCACCCCAGGTATCAATAGGCCAGCTATGTGTCTCATAGACTCTGTCGATGAGACTGTAGATCTTTGGCCCGACGAGGACGGTTGCCCCAAAGAGGTACAAGCCGGCGATATAGGTGGTCGTGAAATTTGAGCTGAGTTTGAACATCAATCGGATCGGCAGATCGGCTACAGCGGCAGCGAATGCAATCCAAGAGAGAAACCCATCGATGGAGCCATACAACAACCCGCCAACTGCGATATAGAGAACTCGGATCAGGACGACGGAGAAACGAACATCAAAATTCTTGAAGTCCATGAAAGAACCTTTCCAAAAGGGGAGATAGCGATACCTACTCTCAGCTACAGTTGAGAAAGAGCCGTAAGTGCGAGAGAGCTCACACCACAAAATTCTATCGGATGAACGGATTTAAGCAAGGATTCGATCGACAGTCTCAACTCCTGAGAAGTTGACGCCTCCTCCAATACTCCTGAAGCTCGAGAGTCGAAAGGGCGCTTGAATTTACCTGAGAGTTGAAGTGGTAAGAGTGCGCCTCTTCGGAGTCTTGGGCTAGCTTGTCTCAGATTTGACCAATCCCTCAATGAGCTCCTCCTTGGCCGCGTTTGGGTAGCACGGTGAGTTTCGCTATCGTACAAGTATGGCGAGCGTGCATCGTGGGGCGAATGCACCACTTTCTTTGAGAGATGCATATTTTTCTTCAGACGGGAGCCATCGAGAACTTGTCCGACGGGCGAGGGAAGGGCTCGATGCGATCGCACGGCGTGGGACGAGATCTTTCTTTCAGCCTACTCGAAAAAGTACCGCCAACGAAGAATTTGGCTTGATCCACCACCAAGCAGCACATGCTGCTCGCAAGCTCTTCCGTGAATTGAGCTCAGGAACGCAATCGGGCTTTGTCTCACTTCTTCTCGCTCTCACTCCAGAGCGACTCCCCTCTGTTTCAAGAGCCTATCTGGCGCTCACCGGTGAGAAACTCTTCGACCATGCTCGACTTGGGGAGCGAAGCGACAGTACGAGTCGGCTCGAGAAGGCATTTGGTCTCTCTCGCCAATTGATCTCTCAGCCCCCTTTCAAGCAGCGGTCCGAGGGAGTTGGAGGTACTTCTATTGAGACACTTCGAATACCAAAGGTCTCATCCTTGCTCTCCGAGCGACCGATGCTCGAGGTCATCCTGGCAGCCTCTCATGCGACACCTGAAGCAGTTTGTGAGCTTGGGAAAGTTTTCGAACGTATCGATAGCTCCGTTTTTTCGGAGGGTGATATTTTGAAAATTGCCGAAATTACGCTCGCCGGGACTGAAAGCTTTTCATTCTATGTGAACCGTCTCCTTTCAGCTAAAAGCTCCTGTCGATTTTCAGGCAATCGCGTAGATTCGATCCTCCTTTCACGAGATGCGCACGGAGTGCGACTTCTTGACCGGCTGCACAATCTCATCTCTTTATCTCTCGGAGATGAACTTGCGGAGCACCGCCAACTTATCGTTTCGGATCTTGTAAAGCAGATTGCGTTCCCCGGCCGGAGCACTCAGGGTGAGCTTGGAACGTGCAAAGCTGAAACGGTTCTCTTTCGGCCTCTTGTCTCATGGCCAGCCGAGTACGCGCGTTTGGCAAGTGGATTGTTTTCGCAACTCGGGTTGGTTGAGATGGCGGGAGGCGAGATCCTTGCCCGTTCGACTGCTCCTCTCACGAAATACTATTTCGGGCATCGCTCTCTGGTCGATTCGATTCTCCAAGCCGCAATTATGGAGTTCGCAAACGGAGATAATCTTGATTACTGCGTCTCTACTGATCGGCATATCCCTGTCCCGACGCTCGATAAGAAACGTCGAACACTCACAGCAGATCGAGGGCTCACAAGTGAAGAAACGAGGACAGTGCTTGAAGCTCTCTTTGATGAACCCTACGTAGTTTTCTCGAGCAAGAAATTTGCAGCCAACTTTTTAACGTCTGTGATTGAGCAACTGAAAGGCCAGCACACCGTTGTCTCTCTCGCATGGGAGGAGGGTGGTCGAAGGGCGCTGCACGGGCTTCATGCAGTTTGCGTGACTCATGTAACAAAGGATCGCGTCTTCTTCCATAATCCTTGGGGCCCCTCCCTTCTTCCGTCAGGCACCTTAGTCCCCAACCCATCTCGACGGATTGAGCGCTCGGACAACGGCTTGGAGAGTATGAGCCGTGAGGAGTTTACGAAACGGATAAGAGTGATTGTGGCCCCGGTGAAACAGTCTCTCCGCTCTCTTCATTCGATGCAACACGGTGCTCGAGCAGCATAGCGAAACTGAATCCTTGAACCATTCCAATTTTTTGAATTCATTGCTACGCTAGTCACGAATCTATGCCTGCTTTTGCAACTCACCTCTATATCGCTCAAGAGATTGTACGTACTGTGCGGCAGCACGGAACTAAGGACGAGGCACGGTCGCTTGCTCTACAACGTGGAGCGCTCTCGCATGATCTCGGATATTTTGGAGACTCAGACCCTTTTCTCTCCGATCTTGCTCACTATGTGTCTCCGTCGGCATTGGCTTCTTCACTCGTGGGCACTTCGGGAGATACGTGCGCTTTCGGGATCGGATGGCTGTCGCATGTTGTTGCTGACTGCTCGATTCATCCATTCGTAAACGAACGTGTAGGGGAATTGTTTGGACGTGAATCGATGAATTACGAAGAGGATCCAAAGGAACACCTCCGCGTAGAACTCGGACTTGATGCTGCGTTTTTCGCGTCACTTCCTCCTGAAAAGCGGCCAGTTTTTCCATCCGGGTTTCACGAGGCGAGCGATGCGTCGCTTCTCCAAGATGGATATCGGAGTGCTTATGGGGTGGACTTTCCTGTGGAAAATTTCGTTCGAGCGCAGAGGAATTTTGCCCGGTACGGGCGAAAGCTCTTTAATTGCTCAAGGATGTTAGGCGCCCTCTTCTCTCAAGAATCGCTCTCAAGCGATCTTCTTGTGCTGTACCTCACAGAATATCTTCCTCTTCGACTACTTGTATCAGTCGTCGGAAAGCAACATAAGCATTATGGAATTGCCCGGTGCTTAAAACCAAAGCAGGAGCATCTTGAGCTCTACTCGAGCCTTGTTCAGGGTGTGGTCCAGGAGATGGTAGAGAGAATATCGAATCGAGAGTTCCAGCTTGCTGAGCGAAACCTCGATACTGGAAGAGATTTGGCGGTTGACGCGGATTATCCGCCGGTTCGCCGCACAAAAGCGGCATTGATGCGGATGACGGATGGCCGGGGAGAGTGACACGTTTCGAAAAGCCGAATTTCAAATTTGGAGCAGGACTCAGGTCTTTGATCAGGACAAGGAGCAGAACAAAGAGCAAGAAAAAAACTATACCGGGATTCCCTCTTCGGCGAGGAGCACAGGGATGTCGTTTCGGACTGGATAGAGGATC
>JAGRAO010000236.1 GCA_020434565.1 Bdellovibrionales bacterium | reverse complement strand
AAACATCAATGAAGAAAGTGCTCCTCTCTTTGCACGAACTCCAAGTTGTAAAAGGCACAGGAGAAACAGAGCGGCAAAGAGCATTCCATTGTACTTCGTAGCACACGCAAATCCCAAGGCGAGTCCCACGCCGATACACCCAGCAAGCGGCCTCTTTCCATCAGCCCACTCAAGTGCCAACACAGTCGCGATCCCACAGTAGAGTACTAAACCAAGGTCAACGAGAGACTCGGTCGAGAGACGAAAGCAGATTGGCAAAGAGAGAAGAACCAAATGAGCAACGATTGCTAATCGACTATCCTTATGTCGCTCAAAGACAAAGAGCGAGAGAATCCCTGCGCAGATCCAGAGGTAACTTGCGTGATAGAGCGGGGTACATCCGACAAGACCATTCTGAAGAAATCCAACAAATCCAATCTGAAGGAGCATTGGATAGTAAGACCACTCGTGCCAACTAATCTCAGTCACTGCTCCACTCTGGAGCCAGAGCTTCGGGACTGCGAGATGGTGTATTAACGCATCCCTACTGACCGCAGGGAGGGCACCAAGGGCGACCGAGACGGCGACAAAGAAAAAGAGCGAAAACAACGCGATCGGAACGTGCCAACGGCTTTGAAGGGACAGTTGGATGAATGAGAGAAATGATATGGCTACCGCAAACGCAAGAGCTACAACATGGACGTAAAACAACCCGGTAAAGGCAGGATCAGTAAAGCCATTAAAATAGCCAACGAGAAACATGACCGAGAGAAGCAACCCCGAAAAGAGAGGCAGAGCACAGAGGAGTTTGAACTGATTTGCAAAAGACATCGCTTCTCTCTTTCCAACCTCCTTCGAATCCGCGTAGGCTTCTTCAGGAAGGGCTTAGCCATGAACAATCCACATAATACCCAGCAATCAGGCGTACGAGAACCTGCTATTCGAATGGTCATGATGCCAAGAGATACAAATCCTCTTGGAAGCATCTTTGGAGGTCATATTTTAAGCCTCATCGACCAGGCGGCTGGGCAGCACGCAAGGCTCACCGCGCCAAAGAAGTTCGTGACCAAGGTCATGCGCGAGGTCGAATTCATTGCTCCCGTATACGTTGGAGATGTCGTCAGTTTTTACGCGACAACCAAGAAAGTGGGAAATACTTCAATAACCATCTGCGTTGATGTCGAAGCAACTCGAGGAATGAACTGCGTCGAAACCAAACGAGTCACTACAGCCGAGGTGGTTATGGTCGCGGTAGACGACGCTGGCAATCCAACAACAATTAAAGCCTCTTAGAGCCCCCTCGCGATAATTTTTTGTTGCACATTTCTCTCGTGCTATTGTCCGACTCGAACGTTCCTGGGGAGGGTTTGAAGATGTTAAAAACAGATCCAGCAGAGGGGCAGTGCGCAGCTCAGGTCGATACAAACGGAGGGGGTTCTCGTCGCGAGAAGCCGTTTATAGAAAGCGCAGCTCGCACAGTTGCACTTTCCGCTCTCGGCGGGGCTACTTTTTTTACCACTACATTTTGGGTGCTCGGACGACCCAAGGGTGCAAGTTCCATCTCATATCATCCCCTTCCGAAGGCGGCTGGTTTCAGCCCAGAGCTTGACTACACTTCTCAGTTCTTCCGCTCGCTCTCCTCACTGAAAGAAGGTTTGGTAAATACTGCACCAACGAGGGCTCCCGGAGGTGATTCAATCGCTGCTGATAGAAATCAGACCCAAACCCCTGAAGGCCACCTACTGAGAAAAACTTACCCCGTATCTGATCGTGAAGGTGCCATCGCATACCTCTCTCACCTTGCAACGCTTCTCGATGAGCTTGAGGAACCTCACAAATATTTAGAGATAGGAAGAGAGCTCGTATTCAACCTGAAAGAGCTTGGGGCGGACACAAAACAGCTTGAAAATACCGTGTATCAAGGAGCGCTCGAGAGAGCACGAAATGTTGAAGAGGCTTCATTGCGCTCTCGAGCTCTCGTTTCAGTTTTAAGAGTAGCTCATGCGAATGGAGCAGCGACAGAATCAATTTTCGACGGCGTTACGCGAGAAGTAGAAGAAACACTGAAGCAGGTAAGCTCATATGCTGAAAGCATCGCTGCCACAAACGAGGACGCCCTTCCATGGAAAAACTCAGTCTTTACTGACGCGCTTCCCGTACTCGTCACTTTGGCTATTGATCGAGATGACCTCGGCGTTGCACAAGAGCTGACAGACGATTACCTCGCCATACGCTCGAATCAGGAGAGACTCAATAGCAACGACCAAGCGATTCTCACTTCGCTCATAGAACGGGGCGATGAATCTCGCACTACGAGATTTCTTCAAATTTTGCAGAGTGGAATAACACTGCACCCGGAGAGCGCATCGACTCTCATGAACATTCCTGATCCGGAGGATTTCCCTGCTCTTGCTGCGCTCTCCCAAGCGAATCAGGAAGGTTACAGAGCTCTTTTCCAGGCTGTGGAGAATAATCTTGCGCAACCAAGCGAGCGACGAGCAGCCTCTGACAAAGCGTTTGCCGAGGGAGATTTTGAAAAAGCCCGTGAAAAGCTCATCCAGATGGTAGATGAGTTTCGCTCTCAGTACCCGGTGGGATCAGCGAGTGACTATTCTTTTCTTTCAGCTGCTTCTTGGCTGACTTCATCAATTGGAGAAAGCCACCTTATGAGAACGCTCGCTTCTCAAGATGGAGAGACCAACGAAGCCGTCCAAGCTGCTCGGGAACTTGTCGGACTTATACGGAATATGGAGCTGCAAGACTCTCCTCTTCCGGAAAAGGGCGCTCATCCTTCCGATATCGCGAACTCCGGACCGAGAGGTATTGCGCGGCTCGCTTCAGTAGCGATGGATTTAGACGATGAATTTCTTGCGAGAGAGATTCTGCGCGACGCTTGGCAATTTGCAAATGCCGCTCCAATTCATGGAGCTCCGATTTTCTTTGTTGACGAGTTTCCCGAAAGAGTCACCCGAGACGATGAACGCTCTGTAGATGAATTAGTCTGTGCCTGTGGTGCCCATCATTCCCCGAGCAAAGAGGATGACTATAACAGCTTGCGGGCTGAGGCATTCCTTGAACTCGCAAACTATGCTGATCTCGCTCGATGTACAGAAGAGCGGGATTATGCACTCCACGAAGCAAAAGTAGCCGCTCTCTCCATCGGAAGTAATTTTTCGTGGAGGATGGAGAGACTTTCATATCTCATTGATTCTTACACGGAATTTGGAATGGCAGCTGAAGCGCAAGCACTCCTGCCAGAGTTCGCTCGAACAAAAGAGATCAGCGAGAGATTGAATGAGGAGGCATACCCAATTATCTCCATCGACGTACAGCTCGCTACCGGAGACTATACTGGAGCAATCGACTCTCTCACGAACGGTCTCAAAGCAGCCCAGGGCATCGGACGTCAGTATACCGTTGAGGCGCTTTTGAAGAGGCAGGTTCCATACGCTCCTTGGTAACGTGCCCGTCTCTCAGAAGGACCCCTCCGTCCGAGTTGCCTCTCAGACTTCCCAAAAAGAGGGGAGAAGAGTGGTTAAATTCATATATCCTGTACCGGTCTTTGTGAAGAGGGCATATCTTCTCTCATGCCGACACACACACAACCGAATCCCATGAACTCGCCAGAAGAACCTCTCCTATCTCAGCCTCCGGAAGAGAACCTGACTTGTCGATCGTCGCTGCTCGAGAAGACGGCTACCGTGACTCGCGATCGGCTCATTGCGATGTATAGTGGAATTGCTCTCGGAGATGCTCTGGGATTGCCAGTCGAGACCTTAACTTTGGATCAGATTAGAGAGCATTACGGGCGTGTTGAGTCGCTGCTTGATCCATCTGTAAACGTCTTCCTCCAGAATCATCCTACAGAATTCGGCATGATCTCCGACGACACTCAGCTCTCTGTCGCAGTCTCTCGTGGTCTCGAGGGAGCAAAATCACGACATCTCGATGTCATCATGGAGAAGATCGCTTCTGAACATGTGAGTGAGCTTGAAAAAACTGATCGTGGTTGGGGAGGGAGCACCAAAGATGCCGTTAGAAGGCTCCGTGATGGATGCTCATGGAGAGATTCCGGAAAGAGCGAGAGGGCCGATCGTGGCTTTGGAAACGGCATTCCGATGAAGATAGCCCCAGTTGCTTTTTGGGCTCTCAAAAACGAGCTCCCTCGACAAGAAATTATTGAGCTTGTTGCTGCGATAGCTGCGATGAGCCACAGAACAAGCATGGCTGTTTCGGCAGGTCTTGCGCACGTTGCTGCGGTCACCTACTGCCTCTGCACACCACCGGAGGAATTTTCGACACAAGATTTTGTCAGGCTGGTGGTTGAGTTTAGCCGAGAGGGCAGGGCATATCTTCCCGAAACGGCTGTACCCGACGACATCTCAGAGAGGCTCGCACAGGTAGGAGTGCTCGCGGCCCTGCCTCTTCCAGAAATTATGAGAGAGTTAAAGGGAGGGTGCTACGTTTACGAGTCGCTCCCTGCAACCTATGCACTCTTCTTAAAGGCCCCGAAGGCACAGAGCACCCTGTTTGATCTTGTAAACGCCGGAGGGGACACCGATTCAAACGCCTCGATGGGGGGAGCTCTTCTCGGTGCTCTTAACGGTGGAGCAATCTTTCCGGCTCCTCTTCTCGAGCAGCTTCCAATAAGAGATACGATTACTCTCGTTGGAAATAACCTTTTCGATTCCTGAGACTAGCTACAGTCCTGCTCCTATCTGGGCTGAAAACTCGTCCCAGCCGAAACACTCTTTACAAAACCGGCTAAGAGTTTTGCCGAATTCTCAAGATCCTTCAGGCTGCAAACCTCAACTTGCGTATGCATGTAGCGGTTCGGAATTCCGATACTCGCTGCTGCAACACCAGCACGTGTGACTTGCATAGCGTTGGCGTCATTTCCGAGAAGAGACGAAGACGGGAGATGCTGATACGGAATCTTTCCCTTTCGAGCCGAGTCAACCAGCTTGTTGTAAACGACTGGGTTAATGTTTGGCCCACTGTAAATTCCAGGCCCCTTTCCAAGCTCACACGGCGGCTCCTTCGCTCCGTCAGAAGCGGGATTATCAGACGCGTGTGTTACATCCACTGCGATCCCAACCTCTGGATCAATCCCGTAAGCAGCGGTACGTGCACCACGCAACCCGACTTCTTCTTGAACTGTACTGACGGAATAGAGCGCCACATTCAGTTTTGATCTGGCGCACAATCGAAAGGCTTCCAGAACGACAAAAAGTCCGACTTTGTCATCCATCCCTGGTGAACAGAGGAGATCCGGCCCCAATTCGTGAACTCGCAGTTCAAAGGTTACAGGATCTCCTATTTCAACGAGCTTCTTCGCTTCTTTGTCGTCCTTGGCTCCGATATCAATCCACGCTTTGGAAAGGTCAACCAGCCCCTTACTCCGCTCTTCTGAGCTCTGCTGATGAATCGGTTTACGCCCGAATACACCAGCGACAGGTCCTTTTTTACAATGAAGCGTGACCACGGCTCCAGGAACAACTCCTGAATCAATTCCGCCAAGTTTCGATACGTAAATAAATCCTTTTTTGTCGATATGCCGCACCATAAATCCGATCTGGTCACAGTGCCCGGCAAGCATAATTTTTTTCTTCGCCCGTACGTTCATACCAAGAATAAGATTTCCGTGCAGATCTGTTTGAATATAATCTGCATACTCCTTCATTCGCTGACGAACGACCCGTTGAATGGGAACTTCGAATC
>JAGRAO010000235.1 GCA_020434565.1 Bdellovibrionales bacterium | reverse complement strand
CTGCAAAGACAGGAGTAATGCTCGAAAGTCGGGAGAAAATGCGGTAGTTCATGCGACCCATGTCTACCGCATTTTAACTGCTCGGAGTAGTGAACACATACCAAAAAACAGTCTCAGAATGGCATTTTTTGAAGCACTTCTGTAGAAGGTCTCCGTCGGGAGCCTGTTTCCTATGAATATATGTCGAACTATCGCTGAATTTCGAGCCCTTCGAGGAGAGTATCTGAGCCGCTCTGAGGTGGTGGCACTCGTTCCGACCATGGGCTTTCTGCACGAAGCCCATGCCTCGCTCATGAAGATCGGTCGAGAGAATGCAGACCGAGTAGTGGTTTCGATCTTTGTAAACCCCTCGCAGTTTAATCAAGCCGCTGATCTTGAGAGTTACCCGCGAGACGAAGAGCGCGATTTTGCACTCTTAAGAAAAGAGGGCGTCGATGCAGTTTTTTGTCCAGCCGCGCCGGAGATGTATCCTGAAGGCTTTCAGTCGTGGGTCTCCGTTGAAGAGATCAGCCGTCCCTGGGAAGGAGCGGGGAGGCCAGGTCATTTTCGTGGAGTTGCGACTGTCTGTTCAATGCTCTTTAACTTAGTGCAGCCGGATGTGGCGGTCTTTGGAGAGAAAGACTTTCAGCAGCTTCGATTGATTCAACAGATGGTTGAGGACCTGAAAATCCCAACGAGGATTATGCCAGGCCCTCTTGTTCGAGAGAGCGACGGGCTCGCCATGAGTTCAAGGAATGTTCGGTTATCACCCTCTGGGAGAGAAAAGGCGCTTCATATCTCTCAATCACTCTTTGCGGTGAAAGAACGTTTCCTTCAGGGAGAACGAAAGAGTGAGCTCCTCGTCACTTCCGCAAAAGAGCGTCTCAACTCTTTGCCGGGCGTGACCGCGAACTATCTCTCGATCGTCAATGAGAAAGACCTCTCTGAGTGTATAGAAATAGTCCCAGAAGACGGCGCTCGAATTATAGCGACTGTCACCGTTGATGGGGTTCGCTTACTCGACAATCTTGAATTGGAAGACCGGTCCCGGGGAGTTTGAAACTAAGGTCGGTATTCGAGCGCTCCCAGATCGACCTCAACCCCAACGATTCGCGGATTCCCTGCAGCATCTGGGAGAGATGAATCCAACAGAAACCCAGCTCTCCCTCGATCTACCGCCGTGCTCGTCCCTCTCAAGCGAAAGTCCATCTCTTCTGCATTAACGAAAAGCGCCCCCCAGTCATGGCGCGTAATAGTGAGATTGTTGCTCTGGTTGACCAATTCGGAGAGCGAGTAGGAGTGAGCGATGTTGTTTGCGACCACGTTGTCCTCTCCAGAAGTTATTATAGGGCTCGTTCCAGCCACTTGATCGCCGATATCGATAACAGTGTTGTTCACGATATGGGTGAAAGGTTGGTCTCCGGCGATATTTATTCCGTGGTTGTGGTCGTTTGCGATAATGTTGTTCTCAACGACACACGGTGAGCACGATTGCCCGCCGAAGATTCCCTGCGCGACCCCGGCAAGTTCAGACATCGGATGTGTGCTTGTTTGCTGAAGAAAGATATTGCCTCGGATGATGGCGGATTTTGTCGTCGGCTGCATCTGGAGGAGATCACAGTGCGCGCCATCGTTTTGCCACCGAACTATGTTCGTTACTCGATTCCGAAGAATGTTGATGTGTCCTCCACCGGTGTGAATAGCGTCTTCCGGACCGACAAAGTCAATTTGCGAATTCTCCAGCGTCGCAAAACTCCCGTCTTTTACTGCGATAGATACCCCGCCGAGAACTGAGTACACCTTCGCAAAAGAAATCAGGAGCTCTGCGTTTTCTCCCTTTGCCTTTATCCCGTTGCCGCGTCTTGCGTTCCCCGGCTCAGTCTCTCCGGTGAGTGCCCGAATATCCCAGTTCTGAGATATATACTCCTGTGGCGCCGTAAACGATTCAACGTCTACGAGGGAGACTCGGTTTGTGTTCTCGAGAAGGACAATTCCGTTTGCTCCTCCTGTTGGATCGTAGCAAAACTCACAATAGTATGGGCTGACACTAACGCTCTGAATACGGAGGTTCTCACTCCGCTTGATGACAAGTTTAGTGAGATGTGCTCGGTGCCCGATCTGAGACATGACTGTGATTCCCTCACCGCCGAAGATCAGGTCACTCAAGTACACATCTGAATTTCGGTTAGGCTCGGGTACATGTTTTTCTCCGAGCAGACACAGCACATCGCCGTCTCTGAGCTGGGAGAGCTTGCGAGTCTCAATGACGTATTGGAGAGGCCCCCACGCCAACTGAGGCGAAAGTCCGCTATTTGACATCGAGCCGCGATTTGCATCGGAATAGAATACCCGCCCTCCCGTTCCGACCATCTCTTCACAGCTTCTCGCATGATACGTTGATGGCCCTTCTGGGCCTTCGGCGAGATCCGCTTCGAAGCAAGATGCGAAAAAGAGAAAATCCGAACTATCCAGCCTTCCGTCTTGCGTGAGGTCGGCTGCCAGACGTTGTTCAGAATAGAGGGTCAGGAAGAGGAGAAAGTCATCTGAGTCAATTTGTTTGTTTCGATCGAGATCTGTCGAATCACATGTCGACCCGGTAAGTGATGGGGTCGCGGAAGGTGATGCGGAAGGCGAGCCAAGTTCCGTTTTTAAAGAGTTCAGCAATCTCTTCAAGTGACGACTCTTTCTTCTGAAGGCAGCGTCCCACGGACATACCCGAAGTTTTGACTTCGCTAGTCGAGCAACTTTTTTTCGAAAATCGCGTTTTCCTCTTTGAGATAGATTCGGGTAGACCGTGACGTAACCCTCGACAGCGTTGAAATACCGTTTAGTAACCTCTCGGCAGCGCGCTGTCTGTTGAGCGTTGCTACAGAAGGGAAGAAGGACCAAAAACAAGAAAACGAGTCGATAGAACATTTCTTTAACCTCTTTGAATTCTCCCTTACACTTTCTATGGAGGGAGGGGGCGGTTACGGACATGTTGGAAAGCCTCTCCAGGCTCCGTACCCGGTTTGATTTTCTACACATCCCACTTGCCAGATAGGTTTTGCAGCATCTTCGAACTCCTGCTGAGTCATTCTCCCACTGAGAGACATGTATCTTCCACCTCGGAGAATGAGATCCCTAATGTCGGTCGAGCTCCACATCAACGTTTGTCGCTGAATGGTGACATTGTCAAAAACGAGGTGACGGATTGAGGTTCCGATTTGAGAAGCTCCATGAATCGAATCGCCCCTGTCACGGATACTCACCACCGAATCAACGAACGCGATATTGTGGTGGGGAATCGGGGGAGTGCCACCGATGAAATACCCTTGCGCCGTTATATTTGTGGCGTGGATTTCTTTAATGAGGATGTTATCCACCGGAGTCGATGGCGAGTAGAGCTGGTAAACATCGGGGTGTGCTCCCGAATCAAAAGGATCGATGTCGTCAATTACTGCTCCTACGACAAACTGAGATCCTGAGACTCCTTCGCTGAGCAGTCTTTTTGCTTCAATATTTTTTGCAAGTGGAATTGCGCCGTACGGGCCGGGTGTCGGTCCACTGTGGAGATCGGAGAACGTGCAGTCGAGAAAGTATTCTGTCGCGCTGTGAGTTTGTAGCCGGTCTACTCGCCTATCGGAGCCTTGGAAGTGTACTCCTTCCCAAACATAGCGCTCCTTTGGTCCCGATGAGCCGCTGAATCCTGCTGCTCCGGCGATCGGCACCGTGACGTCGACAATCCAGGTTTTGTCCGGAAGGGAGCCTGAATTTGGGAGGAGTCTCGTCCCGTTGGGGTGCCCGATAAACATCATCCATGGAGCTG
This sequence comes from Bdellovibrionales bacterium, assembly GCA_020434565.1. Classification (GTDB taxonomy): domain Bacteria; phylum Bdellovibrionota_C; class UBA2361; order UBA2361; family RFPC01; genus JAGRAO01. The sequence continues at coordinate 1,917 of JAGRAO010000235.1, read as the reverse complement.
AGCCTCTGCGGGGCGGGAGTTGACTCACGGTTACATCTCCCTCTGGAAGCACGACCTGTGAGGGAGTCTCTTCAAGAGATGGGATATACACCGAAGTCTCTAGGAGTCGATCTGCGATCTTAGAATTGAGACTCTGAAGAAGCGCCCTTATGTGCACCACTCCCGATCGGAAGTCACTTGGATCGACTGTGAACGTTTTTGATACCTTTGGGGCCTGCCCCTCTGCTTGAATAATTGTTCGATATTCCCCGAGACTTGCTCCGTGTACCTCAATAATTGTCGGTAAGGTGATTGTCTGTTCTGGGACAGAATCAAAATGTCCGATGACACGGGGCTTGAGCTCCGCGAAGTTCTCCAAGGAGAGGGCGAAGAGGTCGGGGAGATCACCCTCGGAGTCAGCCGGCTGAGCAACCGGCAGAACCGTTCCGATACAAGGTACGAGAACGAATATATCAGAACTGTTTGTCGCTTTATCGCGGTTGATGTCACCCAGGGGGCTCCGATGAGAAACATATCCGAGGAGAATATTGAAGTCAGCCACGTCGATCTGTCTATCGCCGTTTAAATCGGCTGCTGCACAGGCTACTCCGTCGTAGGAAGAGGCGGGCTGAAAGATTCGTTGGGCGAAAAGCGAATGAGGAAGAGCAAGAAGAAAACAGAGAATAATCTTACGCATGAAAGAACCTCCGGACCATAAAACCGCACCGGGATAGCACAGAATCGTCCCGGCAAAGCAATGCATATATTATGCATCTATGGTATAAGGCGTGACTTTAGGAAGAGTTAATTTTTTCGTGAAGGTATTCATTTAAACACCTGTTTTTACTGAATATGTATGATGACCAAAGATATTTTTGAAATCTTTGCTGAAAAAGGGGCCGCGACTTAAACATCTCTAGAGTGATATAACCGATGCACTAATCATGCAGAGCCACGATCGATCCCTGCGTTCCAGACTTCTCGGCCTTCTCTTGAGACCGGTCGTTCGGTATTGCCTCAAAAATAGCTACTCGATCCAACAGTTCTATGTGAGTGCTAAAGAACTCTTTGCAAAGGAAGCAGCGCTTCTCCTAGAAGAAAGTGGAAGGCCACCCAATGCGAGTCGAATAAGTGTTTTGACAGGTCTCACCCGAACCGATGTTGGGAGGCTCTTAAGTGGCGAAACGAGTGCGGAGGAGCAAAAGCCCAATTTGGTGTGGCGAATCCTTGGACAGTGGAGCACAGACAAGCGCTTTACAACTAGAAGAGGAGATCCGAAAACACTCGATGCCCAGAACGACTTTCCGCGCCTGTGCGAGTCAGTCAGTAAGCATATCAATCCCGGTACATTTCTCCAGGAGCTAGAGGCTCTTGGTCTCGTTGATCGTCGGGGAAATCAACTTGCGTTGCTTAAGAGTGAGCAAGTTCTCCATAAAAACCCGGAGAAGAGCTTTGAAATACTCTCGCAGGATATTGAGTCTCTCATTTCGTGTATTTCTCAGAATGCACTTCACGAAGAACTCGGCAGAAATCTTCACCTAAGAACAGAGTACGACAATGTCTCGCTTGCTAAGCTTGAGATCGTGCGAGCCTGGATAGATGCCGAGGGAAAAGAGTTTCATAAACGAGCGCGAGATTTCATTTCCCAGTATGACGCAGACGTCACTCCGAGCCTCTCAGGCAATGGCGGATGTAAGGTCGTCATTTCTGCTTTCGGTTTTATCGAAAAACCCGAGCTATGAATTCTCTTTAATCTCAATCAGCGTTGTCAAATGGGAATTGATGTCGTTCTTGCCAGATCTTGCAAGCCAGAGCGGTTGGCCGATACAAGGCATATCGCAGCTTCTCTGCAAGACCCATTTGGACAAGGACTCGCATTTCTACGCTATCACATGATCGAGATCGGTAGAGAGGCGGGTCATTCTTCTCCGCCTGTGT
>JAGRAO010000234.1 GCA_020434565.1 Bdellovibrionales bacterium | reverse complement strand
GGATCCGATTCCTTCGGTGACTCATGCGCTTGTCGATGAAAAGGATATTTCGGATCTCAAGGGAAAGATCCTTCAGTCAGGGCTTTCGATTTCTCAACTCGTGAGCACGGCGTGGGCTTCTGCCTCAACCTTTCGTGGAACAGACATGAGAGGTGGCGCCAATGGGGCTCGAATTCGTCTCGCTCCGCAGAAGGATTGGGAAGTGAATCAACCAAAAGAGCTTGAGAAGGTGTTGACTGTTCTCTCAGGCATTCAGGAGAACTTTAACGGTGCTCAGTCCGGTGGAAAGATGATTTCCTTTGCTGACATCATCGTTCTTGCAGGCTGTGCTGCGGTGGAAGAAGCAGCTAAAAAGGCTGGTGTTTCTCTCAAAGTCCCATTTTCACCGGGACGAGCGGACGCACTTCCAGAACAAACTGATGCTGAGAGCTTTGCGCCCCTAGAGCCGAAAGCTGATGGTTTTCGAAACTATGTGTCGAAGGGGTTCAGTGTTCCAGTTGAAGAGGCGCTGATAGAGAAGGCATGTCTTCTTACATTGACGGCACCTGAGATGACGGTGCTTGTCGGTGGAATGCGAGCTCTGAGTGCCAACGTTGGTGGCACTTCTCTCGGAGTATTTACAAAACACCCTGGAGAGTTGAGAAATGACTTCTTTGTCAATCTGCTCGATATGAATACAGAGTGGAAGCGTTCCGTAAAGTGTGGACATATGTTTGAGGGGGTTGATCGAAAGACCGGCGAAGTAAAGTGGACAGCTACTGCTGCGGACCTCGTTTTTGGATCGAACTCTCAACTAAGAGCGCTCGCTGAAGTCTACGGATGTAACGATGCCCAGGAAAAGTTTGTTCGAGACTTTGTTTCTGCGTGGACCAAGGTGATGAATCTCGATCGTTTTGATTTGGTGTAAGAGTCCGTCTCTGAGGAAGAGAATCCTTTCTCCTTGCCGACACTCTTCTCGGGGAAGAAGTGCGGTAGGGAGAGTTCAGAGAAGGACTTACTCGGCAGCGGCTTTTGCTTCCGCGATCACCTGTTCAGGATTGAAGCCAAGAGCTTGGCATACGAGGTCATAGGCCTGGCGGCCGGCAGCGCTTGTTCCAGCAAGGACTTGTTGAATATCTTGAATGCCTAAACGGACTTCACTTGCTTGTTCAATTTTATTCCGCAGACTCGACATGTTTATCTGATTCACAAAACTTTCTATTTGCTCAGGTGTAAGAGTTGCCTTTCCGAGAGAGGCCAAATCTTCAGCTCCTAGAAAAACTTCGTTTACACGTGCTTGAAGTCGCGCTCCGATAGCGCGCAGCACTTTAGAGGCCGCTTCTGGCCCGATTTCTGCTTCAAGAGTTTGCAAAAGTCGCCTGCCGGACCCAAGTCCGAATTCTTGGTTGAGGTCTCCGCCGTCTGGTCCACTTTGCTGCGATATGCTTGATCCGTCTTGTGCTGGTCCCATGGTTTCAATTACTCCTTAGCCTTTGTTCAGCGAAGGGTAAAGGTGTTGGGATAACTAATCAAATATTTAGCAGTGGAGCCTAGAAAATTCAAAAAAATTAGCTTAATGCAGTAATAGGGCTTACCGTTGGAGCCTTGAGATTGCCTGGCACCGAATCTAAGAAGAGGCCTCTCAGAGACGATAAACGTGGTAAAACTTGCTCCAAAAGCAGCTGCAGTTCCTTCGTTTGGCTTTGAGCTTGCCAATGGTTTTCGCTTTCCGGATCGCCCATCCGGTGTCACCCTCACCACCTCAGGTGCCATCCCCTCAGGGGCGCCTCAGCGTAACCAGGATTTTTCGAGAAAAGAGTCTCATACTTTCCCAAAAACGTTTGAGGAGTTTGACGTCCGATTTACCGGTGCTATTCGTAACATGGTGCAAAAGGCCATTTCGTCCCACCATGATGGTGAGGACCTTATTCAAGAGATATCACTGAAAGTTTGGCAAAATCGACACAAGTATAATCCTCAAAAAGCAGCGCTTATCACATACGTCATGCTTCAAACCCGAAGCGCAATTGTTGACTCATTTCGGAGGGCAGGAGCCCGAGAGAAGCGGTTGGGGAAGGGCGTTTCGCTTGATGAGCAGTTTCTACCCACTCCAGATCGTCCAACCCCATGCACAGATGAAGTGCTCGAGGTGCGAAGGAGACTTTACAAGGCTATCGAGAGACTCCCCGAAGTACAGCGAACGGTTGTAGAGTTTCGGTTGGCCCCCGAAAGCCCGGCACTATCAAAGATCGCTGAAATAACAGGTTGGCCTCTCGGGACGGTAAAATCAGCGTTATCGCGTGCACTCTCAAGTTTGCGAAAAGACAAAACTCTCGAAGCCCTTGTGCTTGATCGAATGTAGGGCGACTTCCTAAAATCTCTTTCCCGGAATTACTCGAAGAGGTGACTCTTCAGGAACGCTTGAACCCCAGGGAGGGTCAAAAGAACCCCGGTGGATATAAAACAAACACCAACGAGTGATAGCCCAGAGAGTTTTTCTCCGAGGAAGAATAGACCCAGGATGATCGCTATCACAAAGCTTAGTTTATCGATTGGCGCGACCCCTGAAACGGGCCCTGCTTTGAGTGCAGCAAAGTAGAACAACCAGGACAATCCGGTGGCCAAACCCGACAATACCAGGAAAGTCCAGGTCCGAGTGCTTATCCGCGGGAGCTCGTCAAACTGTCCTTGGGCAATCACAATCCCGAGCGCAAAGATCGCAACAACGACGGTACGAATGAGCGTGGCAAGGTTTGACGGGATCTCCTCCACTCCAAGCTTTGCCAAAATCGCGGTGAGCCCAGCAAAGAGCGCTGAAAGAAGAGCAAGGGTGGTCCAATTCATAGCCGCTCCAAAAGAAAAGTTCAGGTTGAGCCTGAACCTTTCTCCCGAAAAGCGCTACTCTAATCAGGGGAGCATCTCTCTAAAGGGATTTCATGTGGGCTACGAGTTGGTCAAGCGCAATCCCCCATCCTTCGTGAAACCCGAGCTTTTTGTGAGCCTCGCACTCTGATTCACTGCCGTGGATCACAATCGCTCTGTACAACGAACCCGTTTCGTGCGGCTCTAAGAGGATAGCTGCCGTAAAGAACCCGTTGATGCAAGGGTTGGGCTCCTTCGACGGTCGATATCCTGGCCCAAAAGCATCGGTCCACACGAGACGTTGATTCTGTATGACCTCGAGGAAGCAGCCTGAGACATCATGGACCTCTCCTTCGGGGCCGTTCATGACAGTCCGAAACTTTCCTCCTGGCCGAAGGTCCATCTCGCACTGAACGGTTTTCCACGGTAGTGGACAGAACCACTCCATGAGAATCGAAGGCGTTGTCCACGCTTTCCAGATCTTCTCTGGAGGCAGGTCAACGATTCTCTCGAGACACAAGTCGAGCTTCGGATCGAGCGGAAAAGAAATTGGCGTATTCATAAGTTTTTCCCTGCAAAACTACTCCATGGAGTGGAGGCCAATCATGTTCCCCTCAGTGTCGTGAATAAGCGAGATAAAACCATATTGACCAATTGAAAATTTCGGACGTTCTATCTTTCCCCCGGCTTTCTCAGCACGAGCCGCTTCGACCGAACAGTCGGCGCATGCAAAGTATATGAGTGTTCCGCTTCCTCCAGAGGGGACTCCATCCATTTTTACGAGAGCGCCTCCCGCTCCCGGTCCGCCCTTGGACATAGGAAAGGCCCATAATTCAATACTTGGGCAACCGGCCTGTGTCATCGATTCTGGAGACTCAAGCTTCTCGAGTTTGAATTGAAAAACATCTTCGTAAAACGACTTTGCTCGAGAAATGTCTTGAACGTAAATTTCGAACCAACGAACTGGATTTTCGACGATCATGAAGATGTGCTCCTTTTTGACGCCACGATAGCCATGGGTGTCCTTTAGATTATGTACCAATTGGTACAATATTGAGTGTAAAAAGGCAATCTTTATATCTTGAATAAATACAATATACTAGTAAAATATGTGTTGGTTAATTGTTCTACCTATTACAGATATTTCTTCTTGAGATGGAAGCCAAAAATTCGGCTAAAGAGAGAATGGTGCAATCTGCTCTTGAGCTATTTCACCAGCGTGGAATTCGCGGGGCAAGCGTTGACGAGATATTAAAGCGCTCGCGAGCAGGTAAGGGCCAGTTCTCACACTACTTTAAAAACAAAGATGGCTTGGTTCTGGCGGTTGTCGACTATCTTGAAGCGATCATTCGGAGTGGACAGGTCGATTCGAACTATTCATTTTCGAGTTGGGATGACTTTGAGGGGTGGTTTGGAAGGTATATCGGCTTTCAGAAAGAGGTAGATTGTGAGCTTTCGTGTCCCCTGGGCACGATTGGCAACGATCTTACAAACGATCAGGACCACCTGCGTCGAGCGGTGAAGTCGTTCTTCGATTGGAGTACCGCTCAACTTGCTCGATTCTTTGCCGAAAGGAAAGCAGCTGGCGAGCTTGTCGAATCCGCTGACCCGGACGCTTTGGCCGATCTCTGTATGGTGGTCATGGAAGGCGGGATGCTGATGAGCAAAATTACTCGGAGTACGGCGTTGTTTGAAAGGGCTGCGGATCAAGTCCTTTCTTATATTCGAAGCTTGCGGTAATTCAGCGAGAACACATGTAAACCTTCCCTATCGAGGTTGCTCCGGAGGTCGCCTAGTTGAGTATGGCGGTGATAGCTGTACACTTTTGCTATGGATTTTCATTCGCCCAATACCTCTCCACAAGGTGACCGCAGTGCTCCTGGTTCACCGTTTGAAGAAGTAAAAGTTCCGCGAGATACCGCACGCGAACTTTTTGCCGATGGTCACTTTGTCGCACCGGCAACAGCTCTCATAGCGCCTCTGACCCCTCTGGCGAGTATTCCGAGAGTTTTTCCCAATAACGGAAGAGCAGCAGTCGATGACGTGGTGTATGTCAATGGCATCATGACGCCGCTGGAACTTCATTTTGAAGACATGCAAAAACTCGCAAATACTGGAGCATCTGTTGTAGGACTTCACAATTCTACTGGTGGTCAAACAAAAGACCTTTGGAACTGTCTCAAGGATAAACTTCTCCAGAGCGACAGCAAGGTCGTGCCAGTCCTGATCCGTCTCCTAGAGGAGGCGGCACTTGGCGGTACTCCACTTCATCTCGTTGGGCATAGTCGAGGAGGGCTGCTCATAGAGGTGGCGTGTATTCAGGTTCGTGACAGACTGCTGAGAGGACCTGTCTCATCGGAGGATGAGCTCTCCGAGCGGTTGCAACACGTAAAGATCGAAACGCTGGGAAGTGGAGGAGCTCGGTTTCCAGTAAGAGGCCCACGTTACTTTCATTATATTAACGAACTTGATCCCGTAGCTCAGTTTTTTGGAACCGGGGCTATTCAGAAAGTCCTTAGGTCAGCTCACCTGGGAGAAGGAGCTGGCTCCTTTACGTTCCGAGATTTTCAGAGGACAATAAACTTCGATGACCTTTTGGCAAATATTCCAAAGAAGAAAAAGCCGGGATTAATGGACCAACTCGTTCATGGACCTGCCGTATACTTGGCGCAGAGAATTCCCTTTGAAGAGGCGGTGGTTCGACAGCAGTCGTGAGGTTGTCCTTAAGAGAACGAATCTGTCGAAATTTTCATCAAACATTTTGGGAGAGCTCAATATTGAAGCGTTAGGCCCGGCTGAATTCCGAGGTTATCCAAATTTTCTACGAATCCTTCTGAGAGTCTATGCGCTAAGGTATTGTTGTGTGG
>JAGRAO010000233.1 GCA_020434565.1 Bdellovibrionales bacterium | reverse complement strand
CGCCAGCGACGCTCTTTAGGAAGACGTTTGACTCAGGCGCACTCTCTGAAATACTCAGCTCGCGAGTGAGATCCCATTCGATAAGTAACCGGTGGGTAGGGAGCCCAGCATAGAGGGTGCTTGAACTCTGGCCGTACACATCCCGGCTGAACTCTACTCCTCTTCCGCCGAGCTTTTTAATGTTGAGGTTCGCATTCTTTGTAAGCATCGGGTCGTAAGTCCAGCAGATTCGATCTATTCCCATCGAAAGCGCGAGTTCTCGTTGAGCCATTTTCAGCCGAAATCCTATTCCGCCTGACTGAAGCTCTGGGGAAACGGCTGCAAGGTCAGAATGCAGGTAGATACCGCGGTTGTCTCTCGCAAGGAGTGCCGAAGAGAAGGCGACTAGTTCATCACCTTGAAAAGCACCGATGACCAATCCACCCTTCTCTTGGATAATCCCAAGCATCTCACGCGAAACTATCTCTCGCTCCTCAAATCCAAACGCTTGACGTTGTAGGTGTTCACATCCTGCAAACTCTTCAGTCGTTTCGAGTCTTCTCATCTGTAGCGCAGTCACTGGCTTTGGCTCCTCAAGTCGCTGCATGATAGCATCTTTGGCCTCAAGTTGGCTTAAGAGATCTTTATCTCCACCAGCAGTGTTTATAACCGTGACCGAAGTCCCCGGCTTCAGCTCAAGTTTATCGAGAGCCGCAAACGCCGCGGCCGAACTGTACTCAGAGACAACGCTGTATTCCCGGCGCAGGCGAGTCTGCCACTCTTCAAGCTCCGAATCGGTGACTTCTACAACTGAACCCCCAGTCGCTCGAAGTGCCTCGATTGCTACCGGAGAGGAGAACGATTCCTCTGCGATGATCGCTTCAGCTTCCGAATCAGGGATTCCCTCTGCCCGATGCAGCCAGGTGCCACTTTCTAATGCGAGCCGAAGCGGGGCTGCATCTTTCATCTGAACGCTCACAATCTTTGGAATGGTATCGATGAAGCCAAGCTCTTTGAGTTCTTGGTACCCTTTGTAAAGACCAGCAACAAGCGAGCCGTTCCCAGAGGGCGCGACAATCACGTCCGAATGAACTCCTTGAGACACCAGTTCGTACGCTATGAGTTTTATTCCGTCCAAGCCAACCCCGGTAGCTCCAGGAGTTATATTTCTTGCGTCAAATGCGTTCTCGATAAGCCAGCGATGGTTCTCTTCGTAGTTTCCCTCGCGAACATGGACCGTTGCGCCAAACTCTTGGAGGAGCGCCTGCTTTGTTTTCGTGGTGTCCGTTGGAACAACCGCTATGCACTCTATCCCGGCACGTTTGGCGTATGCTGCGGCTGCAATGGCAGCGTTTCCCGAAGAATTAATCGAGACAGCTTTACATCCATCTTCTACGGCTTTGTTTATCAACACATAGGTCTGCCGATCTTTAAAAGAACGGGTAAAGTTTCGGCTCTCATCTTTCACATAGACCGTGTCTACCCCAAGCTGTTTTGCAAGCGCTGGAAGGAGAAATACCGGGGTTGCCATCTCTCCGGCATCAACCGAGATCTTTGAGAGCGGTAACACTGGTAGATAGTCACGCCAATTTCTCGCTTGAGCGAGAGAAGTTCTGTCAGCAATAAGATCAAAATTGAACTGCGTCGACGTAAACTCATATCCCAATTCATCTTTTGAGGCAGGGGCGTGGTGCTCGCTGGCGCGTGTTGTTCCGTCTGAGATCCTCACATCTCTGTATCCAACAAAGGCCTCAGTTTGCGTGTGGTGCAGCTGGAGCCCTCCGACTTCAGAATAAAAAAGTCCGTAGAGGTTTTCTGGGTGACTGCTCCCCTGCAAGAACTCAAGCGCTCGCCGGTATCGACTCACCTCTACGGGCGAAGCAACGAGAACGACCGCGTTTCGATCATCTTCCAAGAGTTCTATTGCTTTCGTAAGCGGCTTTGGAAGCTTTCCGTTGCTGAGCGATCGTTCGGAGAGATCTGAAAGCTCAAGGACATGGACCTCCTTATTCGGAAGCTCCGCTTTGAGATACTCACTTCGTGCTCGCTCTAGCTCTCCACGGCGAAAAGCAGCGCTCGTATCTGGGATATGTCCGTGGAAATGGTGCTGAAACATCGAAGCCTCCGTTGTTACATCGCGTCTGGAACTGAGATATTAAGAAGCCGTAGACCGTGCTCTAAGGTGTGATAGGCACAGCGAAGCACTCGAGCCAATTGTTTGCGCTCGTTGAAATCCGCACTGAGTAAGTGCTTTTCGTGGTATGCCGTATTTGTCGCTTGTGCCAATTTGTGCAGATAGTGCGCAAGTGGATGAGGAGAGAGCTGCTGCGCAGATTGATCCACAACGACTGGCAATCGCGCCGCTTGAATCAACAGTTGGTGATACGACGGCGGAAAATCGAGGGTTAACTTTTCCTCGGCCGAAACCGGCATGAGTGGCTCTTCGAGTTTACGGAGCAGACTCGCTATCCGAACAGCAGTGTATTGAACGTACGGTCCTGTCTTCCCTTGAAAATCGAGAATCTTTTCAAGATCAAACTCACATCCCTTACTCGGCTCTGACTGAACTTGGTGAAAATAAACCGCTCCCAAGGCGACTTTCTCGGCACTCTCGTCGAGGAGCTCGGGGGACACTCCGTTTTCTTCAAGCTTTTCCCGCGCGCGCGTTCGAACCGTTTCGAGATACTCTTCGAGCGCAAAGGCTCCGCCACCGCGAGAAGAGATCTTTGCACCTTTTTGTGTGATGAGTCCGATTCCAACGTGGTGAGCACTTTGGCCATCTTCAAGAAATGCAAAGTGTCGCATTACCTCGAAGAGCTGCCGCATATGCTGGCTCTGTTCGTTCCCAATCACGTAAAGCACATGGTCGGGATGAAAGAGTTCTTTTCTCTTTGCCGCCGCGGCAATATCACGAGTAAGATATGTGGTCGCACCATCACTCTTTCGAATGAGGGCTGATCCGAGCCTCGGATCTTGGAATTCAATCACCTGACAATTGGCATCAAAGAATGCTTCCGGGTGGCCACTTAAGAGTTCGCACGTTTTCGGCAAATCTGACTCGTAGTACGCCTCTCCGATATAGGCATCGAACCGAATTCCGAGTCGGTGATAGAGTTGCTCGAGTTCATTTACAGATTCGCTCCGAACCCTTTGCCAAAAAGAACGGCTCTCAGAGTCTCCCTGCTCAAGCTTCTGGAATTCCTTCTTTGCGAGCTCTCGGAGGTGTTCATCCTCTTTAGCGACTTCGTGAAATCGTTGATACAAGGTTGAGTAATACTTTGATGGAGTATCGGAGAGCGCATGCATCGCTGGTGTGTCGCCCCACCGCTCAAAAGCGACTTTCAGCATTCCTAGCGGGGTTCCCCAATCACCAAGATGATTTACTCGAAAAACCGTAGCGGTATTCGCTTCAAGAATATTTGAGAGGACCTGCCCTACAAGGGTCGTGCCGAGATGTCCGACGTGGAGTGATTTTCCGATATTCGGACTCGAATAATCGACGAGATATTTCTTTCCTTGGAGCGATGTGTTTGTTCCAAGCTGTTCTGGAGAGAGCGCGAGATAAGCTTCGAAATCTTGCAAAACTGTCTCGGCTCGAAGGGTGAGATTGAGGAATGGCCCAACCCTTTCAGCGGATTCGATAACTGAAACGAAAGGGATCTCTCGGATCTCTTCGAGCACTCGCTTGCAGAATTGGTGTTGCTCATCTGGGCTTAAACTATGCAGGACTATGGCATAGTCCCCCGTCTGATGGGCTGGCACCTCCTTGACTGGGAGCTTCTGACCGAATATTTCAAGAATTCGTTTTATATGCGCCTGGGCCGAGTGCTCGGAAAGAGCAGCACCATTTGACAAGTCGACTTTGGCTTGCGCAATTGCGAGAATCTCTTCGTCACTTGTAGGAAAGAGAAGCGAGGTGCTCTGAGAAATAGAGTGATTACTCATAACGAAATCGTCCTGTTCAAGTTGGGGAGCGTGCTCACGATGCGAAAGCATGGAAGACCTCCTCATTTTTCCTCCGCTCTATTCGAAGATGCCCACTCGCTGAAGAAGAGAAGAAGTCTGAGAGCGCGAGAATCCCGTTTTGGAGAGTTTCAAGAGGCAACCCAAGAGGGATTCGGATATATGGACCGGGGCTCCCTTCGTAGTTTTCACTCGTTGTAAATGCAGTGAGGTTGCGAGTGAGGAGATAATCTGCTGTTTCTTCAATGTCATGGACCGCAAGCCACGCATAGAACTGTAGCCCCGCTTGGGGAACCTGGTAGAGCAGTTGAGGGATATTCGGAAGAGTTGATTTGAGATACTGCCGCATTGCTGCGCAGTGACTTCTGAGCTCTTCGTTTCCTCTCTGGAGCATACAAAGGGCAATCGCTTGTGCTTCACTGTTGACAGAAACACACTGGGTCTCTAGGCGCGCAGCAAGCGGTTTGATTCTTTCACGAGCACCTACAACCCAACCGACTCGAAGACCCGGACATCCATATGCTTTTGACATCGAACCAAAGACATAGAGGTTCTCGAGGTCGAGCGTATATGACGGGATAGCTTCGTATTGGAAATCATCGTACACGGCATCGAGCAAGACGCAGGTTTTTACCTCTTGAGCTCTTTTGACAAGGGGCGCGACTTCGCTTTCGGACAACGTGTAACCAGTCGGATTATTCGGAGAGTTGAGATATAACAGAGTCCTCTCGTTCATCTGCGCGAGAGCGAGTAGCACACTCGGCTCACCTGACCTCCCGTTTGGAAGGAGCTTAACCCTGTAGCCGAGCGCTCGTGCGCACTGAGTTACTCCGCGAAAAACTGGTGTTTGGCACACGAGTGTATCGCACTGTTTTCGGTGCGCTTGCAGAACAAGCGAAATCGCATGGAGCGCTCCGTTTGTTATCTGAACATTCTCTGCACTCAGATCTCCTTCGAACTTCTCCGTTTCCTTGGTCGCTATGTGCTCTCGAAGCTCAAGGTCTCCAGCGCAATCGGCATAATGGCTGCGCAGTTTGCGACAACTCTCCGAACTCAAGGACTCGGTCTTTGGTACTCCGCTCGGCCAAACTGGTACGTTGTCGAGCAGGTTTGTCCACTGCGAACTGGGATTCTGCTCCATGTAGGTCAGACGTTGTTGGAGAAAGCTCAGGGGACTGAGAGGGTCGATAACGTTCATAGCCGCTCCTTTCTCAAGAGGAAACCGATTTCAAGGCCGGTGGAGTCGACCTCTGGTCGTGTCGTTTCTTCTGCAAGGACCTCGAGTCCTGCATCTTCGAAGAGGTCGCGCCAGAAGTCCTTCGACTCAAGTCGCTGACAGGTGAAGTAGTGCATGAGGTAGTACGGGTTGTAATACGCCGTAGCGAGTCCGTGCTGCATGATCGACGGATCTGAGAAGCGGTTATCCACTTCAATGACAATCAGATGAATGTCAGGATAGCGATCAGTAATGTTTTGCAAGAACCGTATTACTCCCCGCTCCCCTTCTTGAGCGAGGATTTCGTGGAGCACGAATCCGATAACGGTGAGATCCGCTTGGAACGCGGTTCGTTGCTCAAGGAAGGAGACTGCTGGAGAGCAAACGAGTTCCACACGATTTGAGAGCTCGGCTTGGTCTATGAGCTTTCGGCCTTCGATACACGCTCCCTCATCCTTTTCAACACCGAGAGCTGAAATGCCTGGTACTTGCTTACAGAACTCGACGAGATAGAGGCCGTTTCCACATCCAAGATCGAGCAGAGACTGAATCGGTGTCTCTATCTTACTCATCAGGCTCTTTGTCAGAG
>JAGRAO010000232.1 GCA_020434565.1 Bdellovibrionales bacterium | reverse complement strand
TCATTCAGAACCCCCAGGTTGGAAGGAGAACCACCATGATCTCGGAGAAGGTAATGAGTCTCGTTGGACTCGTTTTGATGCTTCTCGTCTGTTTTCTGTGGTCTTCCGACCGACAGAAAATTAACTGGAGAACGGTTGCGGTTGGGCTCGGCCTGCAGTTCTTGCTGGCTGTGATTTTTCTGAAAACTACCATTGGTAGGGTTGCATTCGGTGGATGCAACTCGGTCTTCATCTCGATCGCTGATGCGGCCAAGGAAGGATCATCCTTTCTGTTCAATAGCCTCAGTGATGGCAAAGTTCCCGTCTCAGATGAGTCAGGAGCAAGGCTTTACTGGGCGGAGACTGGAGGGATTGTCTTCTTTCAGGTTCTCCCTACTGTTCTCGTCTTCGCAGCACTTTCGGCTCTTCTTTATCACTGGCGAATTATGCCTCTGTTTGTGCGGTCTTTTGGTTGGGTCATGCGTCGATGCATGCGAGTGAGTGGAGCTGAGTCCCTTTGTGCGGCGGCAAACGTTGTCGTCGGGCAAACTGAAGCTCCGCTTGCAGTCCGTCCGTATTTGAATCGGATGACTCGTTCTGAGCTCATGTCTGTTTTGACGACCGGCATGGCGACTATCACGGGCGGCGTCCTGGCTGCCTATGTAAGTATGTTCGCTGATGTCTTTCCAGATATTGGCGGCCATCTCATGGCTGCCTCGTTGATGTCGGCACCGGCGGCTCTGTTGCTGGCAAAAATGATGGTGCCGGAAACCGAAGTTCCTGAGGAGAATGTTCAACTGAGCTATGGCGAAGAACCAGCAACGAACTCGATCGAAGCAGTTATCCAGGGTATGGCTGAAGGAATACAGCTCGTGCTCAACATCGCTGCTGCCCTGATCGTTTTCATCGCGCTTGTGTTCTTGACCAACGCTCTTTGGGGCTTTGTCTGTCAGGGGATCACGGGGTTGACCGCTTGGGATCTGAGTCGAGTTGATACACTCGAGGAGCTCTTGGGCTGGGTCTTTACTCCAGTCGCATTCTTGTTGGGAGTCCCGGGTGCCGAGTGTCAATATGCGGGTAGTCGTTTCGCAGAGAAGCTTTTGATCAGCGATTTTGTTGCTTACAGTAGCTTCGCTGACACTCTGAGGGCTGAGGCTTCAAGCGAAGCCGTACACCTTAGTGATCGAACTCGAGTGATTCTTTCCTACGCACTCTGTGGATTTGCTGGGATACCGTCGGCTGGCGTGATTCTCGGTGGACTCTCGATTCTCGCTAAGGAGAAGAGGCCGATCCTCGCTCGACTTATCCTTCGGGCCGTTGTCGCAGCGACTTTCGCTTCTTTCATCACAGCAATCATCGCTGGACTGCTCATCTGACTGGATTGGGATTTATTTTAGGGGTTGTAGGAGGCACCCCCGTCCCTTACCCTCTATCATCTCATCCGAAAAAGAGGCCCTGTAAGGGTACAGGGCAAATGAAAACGCTTATCCTCCTTCCACGTTTGCTAAGAGTTCAATGACTGCTGCATTCCTACGATGAGGAGCGCTGCTGCTATGATACCGAGCACGAGTGCGATCCACTCGATGCGTCGAAGGTGGCGTACCTCGCCAAAGAAGAAGAGACCGACCAACATCGGTCCAATAAAGTCTGCGATCTGAAACACTGGCTGAGCTACCGTAAGTGGCGCTTTTTCAAACACCATGTAGGTAAGTACACGAGCGGTCCAAGTCAGAGCAGCTACGAGACCCATATAGGCGATCGCCTGTCGAGTCAATCGTGGCCCGCGCTCCTCCTTTGAACTGAGCGCATAAACGACCAACGTTCCGGCGAGGGCCCCACAGTAATAGTAGAGCATGTACGTATGGCTTGAGATGCCCTCTTTGAGGGAGTAGGCGCGCATCGAAAAGATCGTTACTGCCCAAATCACCGTATAACCGAGCACCCACCAGATGAAGCCAGTCCTTTTGCGGGTGGGACTCTCGATCTTTTTGGCGAAACGCTCTCGAATCGCCGGGAACAAGAGGCCAGCCCAAGAGAGTAAAAACAGCGAGCAACCGGCGAGAACAAGTGGAGTCTCGAGATATTGAGCCTCCCCGAGGAAAAGCCAACCCATCGGCAGTGTCAACACGGAGGCAGCCTGTGAGAAAGCTGCGCTCCTACTCTGGCTCACTGCCATCGCACGCCATGTGCAATACGCAGCAAAGCCGTTCGCAGAACCGATGAGAGCAATGACGAGAAAGAGCATTCGGAAGGCATCGAAACCGTTCCAAACTGAAATTCCAAGGACCAAGACCGCAGAGAATGTGTACTGTGCGACGAGCCGTCGAGGACGAGACGATTTTCCCGAGATCGCTTTCAGCAGAATCGACAACAGGATACTGAAAATCAGCACCCTGAAAACCATTAGGACTTCCCAGGGCATGGTGTTTCTCCTGTGCCGAAGTAGTTCTTCTTCAGCAATTTTGATGTGAACGAACGAAAAACCCTCGTCCAATCTATACGGGTGGCTTAGGAGGCAGTCAAATAAAAGAGCTTGGAAGTTGAGTATGATTGTTTCAACGGGCTGAATTCGTTACCCTGCGATGATTGTTGGTGCTGCTTTGATTGCTCCGCTTGAAAGCGATATGTCTAGTCTTTTTTTCCGGAAGTTCTTTTATGAATGGACCTTCAACTTCTCAAAACCGTTCGTTAAATACTCCGCTGATTGCACCCGAATGTGAAGCTCAACTTCGTCGCGATGCTGAGAGCCAAGGTGTGGAGAAATTTGTTCTGGCGCCTTTCATCATGGACGAAAAAGAGAGGCTGCTTGTCCTCCGGCGGAACCTCGATGAGGACTTTCTCCCAGGCTTTTGGGAGATCCCTGGCGGTGGTCTCGAAGCTGGAGAGCGTTTTGAAGAGGCGCTGGTCCGAGAAACAAAAGAGGAGACAGGTGGCAAAGTAGTTGCTGTCGGCTCAGAGAGTGGAACATTTGATTATCTGGATGGAAAAGGCCGTAAGACGAGGCAGTTCAACTTTCACGTGACTTTGGAACAACCGTTTCACCCGGTGTTAACAGAGCATTGTGAACTTGCCTGGATAGAAAAGAAGGAAGTAGGGCAGTTCTTGATGTCGGAGGAGATGCGGCAAGTCGTGCTGTCGGCCTGGAAATAGCTTGTGGGTCGTTTTGAATTCAAGCAAGTCGTAGTTCTTGGCGCCGGTTTTGCCGGCCTCTTGGCCGCAAGAGCTGTCGCTCCCTTCGCGAGCGATGTCTATGTGCTCGAGAAGGATGGGGATTGGGATCTCCGAGCTCGCAAGGGTATACCTCAGCGCTATCAGTGCCACACTCTTCTTATGCGCGGGCAGCGAATACTCGAGGATTTTTTTCCTGGAATTTTGAACGAGCTAGCCGAAAACGGAGCAAGACCTCTTGATTTCTCGCTGGATACTTGTTGGTTCTTTCGTGGCCAGAAGATGCCGCAGGTTCCCTCTTCGTTGATCGGATACTATGCTACCAGGGTTCTTTGGGACCGCCTCGTTCGACAACGTCTAGAAACCTTTAAAAACATTCACTTCATTCGAAATGTCTCTGTCAAAGGACTCGTATCCCTCTCGAGCGATCAAGAGTTCGTAAGCTTGATGACCGAACCCTGCGCAGGCAGAGTGCTACCGAAAAACTCCAAAGAAGTATTGATTATCGATGCTCTCGGAGCCCGGAGCCAGTGCGCTCAGTGGCTGAGCGAAATTGGGGTACCGGCACCTCCCGTCGTTACACAAAGGATTCAGATAGGATATTGCACACAGATCTTTCAACCCGCGAGTGGCTTGAAAGTTTCCTGGAAGGCGTTGCTCGCATTTCCAGCTCACTCTACTCGAGGAGCCGTAATACTTCCGATCGAGAATGGTAATTGGCTCGTCACCCTTATCAGTCGCGGAGGAGATCTCCCCCCGAAAGACCCGGAGAGTTTTATCGAATACTTGAATTCGATCGATTGTCCAGAACTTCAATCGGCGCTCATGCATGCAGTTCCGATGACCAGTACCTTTCCATATCGAATACCGGTGGGACTCTGGCGGAGATATGATCAGTCCGAGGTGCCAAGAAATCTTCTGAGCTTAGGGGACTCGGTGTGTAGGCTGAATCCCACCTTTGGGCAGGGTATGACCGTTGTGACCCAACAGGCGAAGATACTTCATGAGTTACTAAGAGCGAAAAAAAGTAGGGATGGCTTGGAGGCGCTCACTACCGACTATCACCAACTCATCTCAAAAGTTATTCGAAATGCATGGGAGCTCTCTTCCGAAGAAGAGGAATTTCAATCTGATGTACGACGCTCTGCCTTCTCAAATTTTTTTCAGAAGGGAGCTATTTCTCTTCGGAATGAGGCGGTAGCAACGGATGATTCGACTTTTGTTTTCTTTCTTGAAGTCTGTCATCTCATGCGCCCTTTCAGAGCGCTCCTCAGCCCCCTGTTTCTGCTCCGGTGCACGTTTGTGCTTGCGCGTAGGCTTTGTTTTGGGAGATTTGCAAGGTTAGGGGAGCGCTCTGTCGATGCAAAAATTCCTCTACGCCGTCTCTCGACTCCTCGAGTGACTAAGGGAAGGGCGATTGGCGATTGAGTGGCGTGGGATTTTTCAGGCCGAGTTCAACGGCCGGGTCCGGCGGTGGATATGACCGAAAGGGATACTTCGAAACCTTGTGATAACGAAAGACAAAGAGGAGCTTAATTGAATTGAGCGAGTCTCCGAACTTATCGGTTAGGGCCTGCTTCAGTCTTACAGCATCTTGCGGATCCTCAACCTCGATTCCCATTTCAAAATCCCAGCTCCCAAGACACTCCACAAAGAAAATAATGTTCGGATGCTCTCGTGCAAACTTAAAGAGGTCTTCGCTTAAATTAGGACGTAATCCTTTAGAGTCAATCAAAAGGTAAAATGATTGAATGCCAAGCTTGTCTGTTCGAACCACATAGTGGTGACCGACAATCACGCCGTCCTTTTCAAGACGTCGAAATCTTTGTTCGACGAGGGACTGGCCGAGCCCTGCGCGCTTTGCAAGCTCTCGCATGGACTGAAACTCGCCTTCGTTAGCTGCCCGTAAGATTTTATGGTCGGTTTCATCGAAAGATTGTTGGAACGGTGAGTTGCCCCAGGACAATTCCCGGATCTCTTTGCTACGAGGAGAGAGATATTTCATGCTAAAATCAGTAAGGCGTTCTCGAGCCGCCACTGCCTTACTGAAAAACAGATTGCCAAACCGACTTGCGAGGAGCTTTAGGAATGCGCTGAGTCCGAAGATGTCTCGAGTACAAACTGAAATTCCGTACTGAAAGTCTCCTCCAACCTGAACGATGAAAGAGACGTACTCAGATCGAGAGAGAAAGTCGAGCAGTTCAGCGTTGGAATCCGCGCGTTCCGATGCGAGAGAAAAAAAGAGTCCAAACTGCGTAAAACCAAGCGGGTAAACATTGATAAACGGGACATACTCAAGAACTCCTCGCTGCCGAAGGCTTGAGAGGCAGTAGCGAACAGTGTGCTCACGGAAACCTGTAGCCTTGCTGAGAGCTTTTGCAGTGGCCTTCGCTTCGAGCTGGGCCGCATGCAAGATGAGCCTCTCTTTGTCTGATAATCTCATTTTTTTGCACTTAAGCTGTTGTTTATGCCGAGAAGTAACAGTGATTTGAACATTACTGTGATTTTTTGCAAAAGTCTCCTCACAAGATAGAGAAGATTAAGAGTTTCGAGCTAATAGTCTAAAAGACGAGTTTTTTAGATACGTTACGTAAACTCACTTGAGCAAGGATGTAGCAAATGAATCAAAGTC
>JAGRAO010000231.1 GCA_020434565.1 Bdellovibrionales bacterium | reverse complement strand
GTGTTTTTGCGAGCCTTCGCAGCGAGCGTTCCACCATTAAAGCTAGAAGAACTGCATCCCCAGCACGCATACGCCCGATACTTGTAGGCCCCGGCCGGATAATACGCACCCATAGAAGCGAGCTTGTTCCCGTCGGAGTCTAGAATATCGAGACAGGAATCCCCAATACTCGGTCCGCCGTTGAGAACGATAAACCCGAACGAAGACCGTCGACAGTCGGAGAAGTGCGGCGAGCCCGGGGTCTTATAAATTTCAAGCGATCCAAGCTCCCTGACGCTCTTACACTTACTGTTGAAGTTGCCGGTATTCTTCGGGAGCTCATCGAAATCATCCTCGCCGAGCTCGAATTGGACTTCATCGGCATTCTGGTTCAGTTTCGCAAAAACGCGGTCTCCTGTGTCGTCAACAGACTGACAAGCAAAATATTTATACTTTGCACCGAGAGAAGCTGCTTTCCGTTTCGCTTTTGTTGGTAGAGAAATACGGTTACCAGCCTTGTTTACCCGCAGGCGGTTGTACTGTTCGAAATCTGCGAGGATGCAATTCCTGAGAACAAGACCTCTTCTCTTGCTCACTTTTTTGTATTCTTGCGCAGAGGCTTCGTCCACTCCTGCCCCAGTCAATCCGCAAAGAACCATCCCCATAACCGCAAACCAAACCCACTTCCGTGCTCCGATACCCTTCATAAATAGTCCTCGTGAGAAAAAGCTAAGAACGCGATAGGTCCGAAAACAGCTTTTCCGGCCCAAATTTTACAAATCCTATTCACGCTAGCATGAAGCGTATAACCCAACAACCCCAGACGGAATCGTTGCTTTTCTCAAAGGGAGTATTGCTCAAGGGAGTTCGTGAATCTCAATCCAATTACTGACTCTGCATAAGGCCGGTGAGCTTAGAGATCTCCTCTTTCAGCTTTTGATTTTCAAAGCCCGAGAGGTGTGGTGGTTTGAGCTTTTTTAACGCCTCGAAGTTTTTGACATTGCTTTGAAGCACACGCACCAGTTCCGAAGCCAGCCGCACCGTATTATAGGTATTGTCCGCTGTGAGTATCTGTCCCTGAACGGTTTTGTTGAGGGCAGCAATCTCTCTCTTCTGCTGCTTGAGATAGTCACGATAGAGGTCTAACGCCCGCAGCGTCACCGTATTTGACTCAATGTTTTGCTCAAGGAGCTCTCGATCTCCTCCCGATTTTATGGCTTCTCGAGCTTCTTCAATATTTGCGTTTGCCGTCTCTTCAAACTTCTTGAGCTGGGGGAGATGTTTCTCTTCGATATCACCCATGAATTTTTGTTGCATGTGATTGAGAATTCTCAGCAATACTGTGTACATCCCGTAGTAGCGTCGAGCGGTTTCTACATCTTCTTTGCTCTGTTCAGTAAGGAGTTGGAGTTGATCCGTGATCCCCTTAATCGTTTCAAACGCCAGAGACATCTGGAGGAAGTCTTCGCCGTTAATGGTGCTTAAGAGGATTTCGAACTGCTCCGCTGAGATATCAATTCCGAGGGATTGAACTCGAGAGAGAAAATCGAGTTGGGTCTCTTCGATAAAGTGGCTGTACCTCTCGATGGCCTCTTCTTCGCTCTCTATTTTGGAATCGTATCCCTTTTGGGTGGTGAGAAAGGGGATGTTGTCGAGGCCTAGCGAGGACTCTTTGGGAGCACCGAGCTTTGCCCGGCGATATTCAGCGATCCGAGCACGAGAGTCAGATATTTTTTGCTCAGCCGAGAGAATGTCTTCTCGGTACCGGGCGATATCAGGGAGCTCGAGTGCGCCGACTGCGCTCGTAAGGAGCTCATCGATATCTTCCTGTTTGTCCGCCTTGTCTGAGCCAAACCAGGAAGAGTTTGGGAGCTCTTTCTGCTCGTTTACGAGTCCGAGAGTTTTCTCAAGCCTCGGATAGATATCCTGAAATATCCTCCCAACTTCGGCATCACGTGGGTTTTCGGCAAGTAAAAGAGCTGGGCAAACAACGACCCACAAAAACAAGAAAACGCGCATTCTATCCCTTATCGACCTGGGACGACCTCCCTCAACGCACGAGAAGAACCGCCACCGTTAGAGCTTTCGCTGAGCTGGAGCAATACATTTGTGCTGCTCGGAATAATATCAACTACTCCATCTGATTTTAAAAGGTACTCAGTTTCAACGACATCGAGGACAGCACCTAAGATCTCAGGATCTCGTTGAGCTATCTCGTTCAATACCCGACCTACTACTTCAGGGCGGGTCGCTGAAGCCTCGGCGAGTTTCTGAGAGACCTTGTTTGCCGTTTCACTCTTGATGAGACCTACCCTGTTCTCTCCATCCTGTTTCATGGCGCTTGTTACCTGGATCAGGCGCTTCACAACTTTATCGGTGATGTTGTCGACCATATGTGAGTCTGTGAAGGCAACTTTTCGAATGTACACAGACCCGAGCCGGTAGCCCCATTTCTCTGAGAGGGGAGTAACCGTTGCTCGAACAGAGCGACTCAGTGAATGGCGATCTTCAAGCATTTTGTCCATTTCGAGATTGCTCAATGTCGAAATAGTCGAACTTGCCACGTTCGCCTGAAGCGACCCTTCGGGGTCTGAGTTGATAAAGAGATAGTCTGGCGCGTTTGTCACCTGCATCTCGTACCAGATTCCAACTCCCATCGGAGTTCCTTCCTCTGAGTTCACCATGAGGTTTCGAAGGTAGTACTGTTTCAGGGCGGTGCTCACGACCTGTTTTTTCCCAAAGAACGGCAAGAGAGCAGCTCGGGGACCAAACTCGATCCACGGGAAGCGCAGCCCTGGCTTGTTGATGGTGCCGATCACCTTTCCAAAAAGGGTAAAGACCTGAGCTTCGCATTCTCGAACCACCGTGTAGAGGCCAAAGGTTCGCGCGAACCAAAGAACAAGAGGAATAAAGAGAAGACCAAAGATAAAAGCAAAAATTTCCATGTTACATTCTCCTTCGTGGACTGTTTCTACGAGTGCGACGCGGCGTCGTGTGACTTGCCGTTCCCATTTGTTACTTCAACGACTCGTCGAGCTCGTTGGTACAGCGGCGCTTTCATGTTCCGAAGATAAGCCTGAAGCGCGTTCGAACCTCCGCTTGCCTTAATGTTTGAAAGTCTGCTCGCAAGCTCTCGAAGTGGAGCCACTTCAGCTTCGGCGTTGTTCTTTGCAATCTCAACCGCTCGGGAACTCATCGTAATCTGCTGCTCAGCGTCAGCTCTCGCCGTACTGATATCTGCAGCGACCTGGTTCCTTGTGCTGTTGATAGCGGAGAGTGCTCGATCTACTTCAGTAGGGGGATCTATTGAGGTGATAAGCGCAGCATCAAGTTCGATCCCGTATCGATCAACTGCTGCTCGGCACTGTTCTTCCATGTAGTGATTCAGGAGAGGGAGATTCTTCCTTAAGTCGTTAATAGAGACACCTTCTGAGAGGTCGACGCTGGATTCGGTGGCGGATCCGCCTCCTTCGCCAGGTTGCATAAGAGATTGACCCTTTGGATCAGTAAAGTTTGCCACTCGCTCTCTCATGACGGCGATAAAATATCCCATGATATGCTCAAGCGGACTCGCAACCCCAAAGAGATAAGGGTAGAGATTTTTTTCACTTACTCGGTAGCGGAGCTGACCGTTTACTCCTGTTGTAAGATTATCTTTTGTTACAGCTTCAATAGTTGACTGAGATTTTGTCGGATCCCACGTGAGATCAACTGACTGGGTTGCCACGCTTACCTTGTGAACCTCTTGCCAAGGCCACTTAAAATACGGCCCGCCCGGTCCCTTTACGACTACTTGCGGATATTGATATCGAGCTTTCTCTTCGTCCGAGATATCAGACGTTGCTTCAACATTACCCCGGAGCCGAGCCGCAGCCCCGAATGAGGTAATCACCGCGCGCTCGTCAGGGCGAACTGTATACCAGCCATTCCAAACTGCTTTCCGAACGAAGTAAATAAGGACTCCCAGAAAGAAAAGAACTATCGGGTTCATGATCGCGACTCCTTTGGCCGAGGGGGTGTTTGGCTCCACTCGGCAGTGGGCGACATGATGCTTGAAGACAACCTCTCACTGCAAGAACCGGCGAGAGAACACCGGATATCCGAGGAATCGGACTTTTTCCTCTGTCTGGCCTACCTTTGTTCAGCACTGATTCAATCTGAGACAGTCAAAGAGACTCCAGCATGTTTGAACCCTTTTCTTTTCAGTGGGTTAGCAGACTGTGGTGGATGGCGAGCTGCTTGCAATATTGACCGGAAGCACGCAGGAAGCGATCCCCGATAAGGGGGCATGCAGTTCATGTGTGAGGAAGGTGTTGCATGAAGGACAATGGATTTTTTACCAAGAGTTTCTTTAGTCTAAAACTTCAACTTGAGACCCTGCTCGAGGGAGCCGGGGGGAGCGATGCGTCTCTTCTGCTCGATAAATTGAGTCAGCTCAACCAGTCAGAGCAAAGAATCGTCCTCAAGATGATGCAGAGGGTAGTGGACCGAATGCTCGCTGGAGAAATTCGTTTAGAGACCAAATCTGACGCAGAGCAAAAGATGTTTGAAGAGCAGCTGTACAGTGGCCTCGTCTCCTCGCTTGAACAGACTCCGCCAAAAGAGCGTTCAAACCGATTCCATGTTGTTGATGGGGGCAAGCCGAAGAATCCCCGCCTGATCCGACTCTCAAAGACAAAAGAGGACGATCGAGCACCGAATCTCGAGCTCTTGCAGTAGTCCTGTTGTACGAAAATTTCTGAGATTGGAAAGAAGAGCGACGGTCTCTCAAGCGAGGCAGCTGTGTCTCCGAATTCCCTTCGACGAAAGCGTTTCACCGAGTTCCCTTTCGGTGACGCGAGAAGTGTCGGCTTCACAATGGCCGAAAAGGAAAGCGTTCATACGGAGGTGATGGTGTCCATAGATACAAAACCAACCAGTACTTCTGGGGCAGGATTTCTCGACCCGAAAACTGGCAGACTTCTTTCGACAAAGAATTCAAGTTCAACTGAAAACACAGAGAGTTCCCAGGTGACTCAGGCTGAAGAGGCATCGTCCACGGCTGATTTTGCTTCTCAAACCCAAAATGTCTTTGGTCGCATTCGAAGTGCCGTAACTGAACGAGCAAACTCCCGAATCAGTGACGCAAATGAAAGGCTCGATGAAAATAAAGAGGCCCAAGCTGTCACGAAAGAGATAACAGTGGCTCTCAAAGATCTGAAATCCGCGTACAAAGAGGGAGACAAAGAAAAATTCCTCAAGATTCGCGAACAGCTTAGCAACCTTCAAAGCCAAGCGCAGGAAACGGAAAAGAAAATTAATGCGCGAGAGCGAAAATCACTCGAGGAGCGCGAATCGCCAGGGTTTGTCGCGCTCGGCAATAAAGTGAGTGAACTCCCTTCGAGAACCGAAGTTTCCTACAAAGCGCCTACGGTAGATTATGCTTCAATTGACTCTCAAGAGGATATAGAAGCAGCTCTTTCTGAAGCAAAAGAAACCAAGATCTCTCTGAAAGATAATCGCCAGGCTATCAAGCAGGAAAAACAAGACGTTCGTGAGATCGTCAAAGCCGTGCGACAAGAGGCAAAGGCAGTTGAAGCGGGAGTAATCGAAAGTGACCAAGATGCGAGTCGCTTGGCGCAGAAACTTGCCAAAGATATTTCACAACAGGCCGGTGCGGGAGCGAATGTTTTTGTCAGCAAATTGAGTCAAGATTCGGTGCAGCGGTTACTGGGATTGTAGTCAAAGAGGTTGTCCTCTTACTATCTTCCTTGTCCTTGCTCAACTCCTGCTCCTCGTCCTGCTCCAAAAGAATTCCGTAGT
>JAGRAO010000230.1 GCA_020434565.1 Bdellovibrionales bacterium | reverse complement strand
AAAGATAGTCGTTGCTCAAAGCCCTGAGCCCGGCGAGCGACTTACTCTTTCTGCTGCAAAAATTCTCGGTAAACTTCGAGAAGAGGGAGTGAATTTAAAGCAGGTCGGCTATGCGATACCGAGAACTTCTACGGTGCTTCGAGCTGGACGAGCGCTCTCGCTTGGTGAGATTCAGGAAGTAATTACAGAAGCGCTCGCGAATTCAAATTTTGATGCCACGATTCAATCGATTGAGCCCGAGGGAAGCCTCTTTATCGCTCCTGGGCTTGCAGAAATGAGTGCGCGAATTTTTCCAGGGAAGCGCTCTGGGGAGCTAGCGGCCGTCATTGAGGTAAAGAGTGAGGGCGCAAAGCAAAAAACGATCTCAGCTCGGGTCATCGTTGATCAATGGATGGAAGTACCCGTTGCGAACAGACCGCTCGCGAAGGGAAGCCTTATTGGGTCCGATGATCTCATGATGGCGCGACTCAACGTCACGCAGATCCCGAGAGATGCTGCGTACGAGCCAAAATCAATCATCGGCCTCGAAACGAAAAGCTCTCTTGGTTACGGCGAAGTTTTTCGGAAACGCAAACTTGAGATTCCGCCAGTAGTTGCCACAGGCTCTCGACTCACCCTTCGCTACAAGAGCGCCGCTCTTGAGGCAACGGCAAGTGGCGTAGCGATGGAAGACGGTATTGTTGGGCAGAGAATTCGCGTTCGAAATGAAGGTTCAGGAAAAGTAATCGTTGGAGAAGTAATCGAAGCCGGACTCGTGGGGGTAACACCATAATGAAGCATTCACAATCCACTCTTCTTGTGCTCGTCGTCGCTTCACTCTCCTCATGTATGTCGAGTGAGTACATTCAACATCCTCGAGCCGAAGCTCCAATCATTCCGGCAAAGCGCTACGCCGACGCGATTCAGGGACGATCGCAGTTTCAGTCTCCTCCGACCGTAGTAGCCGCAACCTCGAGTGCTGTTTCTCCGCTTTCTCCTGAGGCCCAGGCTCGCTACCGATTCGTTACCAACGAGCAGCAGCTACCATATCAAGCCGAGGCGACTCAGCAGCCAGCATACCAGCAAGAGATGCGAGCGCAGATGGGTGATACCGTTACGAACATGGGAGACGCTGGATACGAAGTGTATCCAAGTTCGCAAACCTACACCCGTCCCTACACCGGGCCTCTGCAACTCGGTGAGCCTGGAGTGTCTGCCTCACTTTGGCGCAACGCTGGTGCGAGCACTCATCTTTTCAGAGATCACCGTGCTTACCAAGCAATGGATCTTATCACGGTGGTGGTGTCTGAAAATGCCGAGGGGAAGAAGGAAGCCGATACCACAGCAGATCGTGATTCGAGCTTTCTCGCAGGAATCACCAACTTCTTTAACTTTGAAAGCGATGCTGAGACAAAAAATCCCGGGCTCGATACTGGTACTCTCGTAGACGCGGATTTCCAGTCGGAGTTTGAAGGAACTGGGGAAACGACTCGAAAAGGGTCACTCCAGGGCCGAATTGCGGCGGTCGTTGTCGAAGTTCTCCCAACCGGAGTGATGAGGATTGAAGGCGAGAAGATTATCTCAGTGAACGACGAAGAACAGATCATGGTGATCTCTGGATTAGTTCGGCCGAGAGATGTGAATTCTTCAAACGAAGTGCAATCTTCGGCGATCGCAAATCTCCGAATTGATTATTTCGGTCGTGGAGTAATAGGGGAAGTGCAGTATGTCGGATGGTTCGGAAGGGTGATGAACGCACTCTGGCCATTTTAAGAGATGAGCCTTATGACAAAGAGTTTTAGTCGAATTTGTATCATCGTAGTGCTTCTTGTTGCGGCGACATCAGGAGTCGCGCATGCGGCGCGGTTAAAGGATATCGCTCAAGTTGAAGGGGTACGGGGAAACCAACTTTTCGGATACGGCCTTGTCGTGGGACTTAATGGCACTGGCGATGGGAACGCTGTTGATTTCACAAATAAGAGCATCTCAAACATGCTTGAGCGCGTTGGATTGAGTGTGTCTTCTGACGAAGTGAAGGTGAAAAACGTTGCGAGTGTCATGGTTACAGCAACACTCCCGCCATTTGCGCGCCCAGGTCTTGAGATTGACGTAACGCTTTCATCTCTTGGAGATGCTCGGAGTCTTCAAGGAGGGACCCTCTTGTTGACTCCACTTAAAGCACCCGATGGGAATGTGTATGCAGTAGCTCAAGGAGCAGTCACAGTCGGTGGTTTCTCTGTGAGTTCAGGTGGTGATGCTGTTGTCCAGAACCATCCAACGGTAGGGACAATCGCAAGTGGAGCATATGTTGAACGCTCCATTCCGTTTGATCTCTTTCAATCAAAACAGGTGAGAATTGTGCTTCGAGAGCCTGATTTTACAACGATGACGAGAGTTGTTGACGAAATAAACAAAGACCTTGGTCGGCCGCTTGCTGTCGCGCTCGACGCTGGGAGTGTTGAGATTCCGCTTGTAGACTCCTTTGCTCTTGACCCCATCGGATTTGTCGCACGCCTCGAGCAGCTCGATGTCTCGCAAGATGCCCGAGCCCGAGTAATAGTGAATGAGAAAACCGGAACGATCGTGATGGGTGAACACGTCACCGTTAGCCAGGTAGCCTTGGCGCACGGAAATTTGAGTATCGCTATCCGTTCAGAAACCCAAGTGTCTCAGCCAGAGCCACTCTCTGAAGAAGGAGAAACTGCGGTGGTCACAAATACTGATGTTCAGGTGGGTGAAGATACGAGTGGGCTCAGTCTCGTAGGTGGAGAGGTAACGCTCGGTGAGTTAGTGAATGCGCTCAATGCGCTTGGAGCTACTCCACGTGACCTTATTTCTATCTTTACTGCGCTTCAGAGAGCAGGAGCGCTTCAGGCTGAACTCACGATCATGTAAGGAGAGTGTGATGGCTTCTAATATCGGAGATGTTCTTTCAAAACTTCCGCAGTCAGATCTTTCGATGATTCGGTTGCAACAACAACAGAACCAACTGGAGTCGTTGGCAAGCGAAGGGAAGAAAGGGGCAGAGGGTGCCGGCAAGGCGGAACAAGCCTCGAAGGACTTTGAAGCCATGCTCGTGCAGCAGATGTTTCGCTCTATGTGGAAGACCGTCCCTCAAAACGGTATTCTCACTCAGAGTCGAGAGGAGCAGCTCTTTCAGGAAATGCTCCAGGATGAGGTGGCGAAGAACATGTCTGAGAGCCAAAGTATTGGAATTAAAGATGTTATTCTGCGAGAGCTTCGAGAACGAGAAGGTGAGTGAAGCCTTTCATAGCCGAACTGCGTCTTAATGGGAGTAGTCTTCGGGCAGGGACGCTCGTTCTGCGATTGAAGCAATCGCATAGCAAGGATGAGACAGATGAAAATTCGAAAAGCTGAGCCGTCAGAGGTCGTTCGAGCAAATGCTCAAGGGGTATCGCATTCGAACGCAAAGGATGCTCAAGCCGCGGCGCGGAAGAAAGCACAATCTGAATATGGCTCAGGTGATACGGTTCACCTCTCTCTTGGACGGGCAATTCAGTCGGAGTTGAATCCTGAATTACTCCTTCAGGAGCGAGCAGAGAGGGTAGCGGAATTAAAGAAGCTCGTGAACTCAGGACAATACCACCGGTCGTCTGAAGATGTTGCAGCGGCTGTAGGCCAAGAGCTCCTCTACGAGATATCCTCTGCCCCTCGCTTTAGCGACGACGAATAACAATGCCAACGCCCAATCCGCAACTTGTCCAAGCTCTCAAACGTCACCTAGAGAAAGAGTGTAAGCTCTACGAGAGCTACCTCGAGCTTCTCCAAAAGCAAAGGGATTGCTTAACCAAATTTCGCTCCGACGAGATGTCTCTTCTGGACGATAAACGAGCAAGACTCTCTGATGAGATGAAAACGCTCGAAGCGAGCCGCTTCGCGCTATTGAGCGAGGTAACCCGAGGAGAGGGACGGCGACTCAGTGAGATAGTTCAGGAGAAATTTCTCTCAAATGAAAAGGCTATCTTACTCCCAATAGTTGACCGTTTAAAGGCTCTCGTCATGAAGGCGAGAACCGCCTCGCAAGAGTTTTATAAGCTCACGCATTTTGCGCTGAATATGGTCAATGGGACTCTTTCAATATTCTCTCACGCCTCTCAAAATGTGACGACGTGCTACAACCCTACTGGAAAGGTGCGTGAATCCTATAGCCCGACGAGCTCCCGTCATGAGCGGGTTATTAAGAGCGCCTAACCTTCCGGTGGCGAAGTCATGTCGGACTCTTTTGAAGAACTTCTCACCCACATCTTCCTTATGGTTGGCGTTGGCGCGATTCTCTATGCGGCCTATCTCCGATTGCGAGCATGGTCAAGCCAATCTTGGCGTAAGGCAAAAGGAACTATTCTTCGGTCATCGAGAGTCGAAGAGCACACCTCAAGTGGCGATTCAGGGCCGGGAGTAATCGTAAAAGCTGAGATCGAATATGAATATCGTGTCGATAGCAAGAAGTACACGGGTGATGCCATCTGTATAGGGGGTGAGTTTTTTACCTCATTTGAAGGGGCTGCCTCTCGTTTCTTAAGACGGTATCCAGAGGGGAAAGAAGTCTCTGTCTACTACAATCCACATTCTCCAAAGGACTGTTGTCTAGAGCGACGCAGTGAGGCGTGGTGGCTCACGGCATTAATTGGGCTAGGGTTCATAGTATTCAGTAATTTGATCTAGAGCGGTCACCAAAACCAACGCCACTTCATGGCAATCCTTTCGAGGATTGCTGTAGTCCTTGACCTTAAGCAAATTCCTGCCCCTCGTCCAAAAGAACCGAAGAGTAAGCGATCTTCTTTTTTGTTCCTCGCGACACTTTCCACCGCTAGTTTTCTGTGGCATCCACTGATTCAGGGGCGGTTCAGCCAATTTAAGAGCAGGATGAGGAGTTCTCTCAAGCACTTTTCGGTTATGAGATTTTCACTCCTGTTCTTTGTCCAAGCTGTAACTGATGTTACTCTGCCCCCACGATTCGCTTACTTCATCTCCCGGGTGTCCTCCGACCATCTGCTGCGCAAGGATAAGTTGCTGCGCTTCGCTCTGAAGTGGGGGGAGTATCTTCCACAACGCACAACCACCGAGAACGGTACAGATCCCTCCCAAGGTCACAGTCCATGGAGCGCCAATGTGTTCTGCAAGCGCTCCGGAAATGAGAGAACTGAGCGGAGCTGAGCCCATAAACATCATGGCGTAAACAGACATGACCCTTCCACGAAGTTCGTCGGACACCATAATTTGCAAGAGGGTATTACTCGATGCGAGAACACACATCATGGTGGCTCCAGATGGGATAATAAGAGCTACTGAGAGCCAGAGATGTCCTGACTGTGAAAAGGCGATAAGAAAGATTCCAAAAAGCAGCGTTCCGGTGACGAGGAGATTGCCAAGCCCGTCAGTTCCTCGCCGGGCTGCGAGATAGAGGGCTCCAAGCATGGCCCCAATGCCGGAAGAGGCAACCAGGAGCCCAAATCCGTGAGAGCCTGAGTGAAGAACCTTTTCAGCAAAGATTGGCATGAGAACGATGTATGGCATCCCGACGAGACTCACAAAGCCGACCAAACAGAGAAGTGCTCGAATTGGCCGCTTGTGCCAAGCAAAAGCGACGCCTTCCTGTATGCGAGAAAGAGGTGTACTTCCCTCAGGATTCTTGGCAATCGTCTCTCTTGTTTGAATGCTCAAGAGGCCAGCGATAACTGCGAGATAACTCAGGGCGTTGAGCGAAAAACAAACGCCCTCACCTGCGGCAGCAACAATAAGTCCTCCGATCGCTGGACCAACAACTCGAGCGGCGTGAAAAATGGAAGAGTTTAGCGCTACGGCATTAAGGAGATCTTCTTTGCC
>JAGRAO010000229.1 GCA_020434565.1 Bdellovibrionales bacterium | reverse complement strand
TGCGGCGCTATATGCCGCCCGGCCGATCGCAGTAAATGGCACACCGACAGTTTGTTCCTCGGCAACCCCAACAAGCGCGACAGCAGGAGCAGCGAGTTCTGATTCTAACTTCACGATGCTGCTGAAACTTGAGATCTCAACTGTCGTTAACATCTGTCGTTCTTCACCGCTCTCATCTTCTTCAACGGAAGTACTTGGTTCGAGCGACTCAACCACGAAGTGCTCTCCGGCTTCATCTGATGTTTGAAGCGAAAGATGAATCAGGCCAAATGATCCGCCCGAGCCGGTGGCGGTGCGAAGAGTGACAGTGATCGCCTCAGAAAAGGTCGTTCCCGAAGGTTCAAGTTGAAATATCCTATCAGGTGTAGGCGTGAACTCGGCCCCCTCAATTGACTCAGGTGTAGAGATTCCTATGTCGTTGGGGTCAAACCCTTCCGGAAGAGCACTCAGAGGTATAGACAGGACGAAATCTCCTCCGTCGGTCCCGACTTCGAGTGGAAGTGTGCCAGCCTTACACCGACCGAGCTCAGATTTCGTCTCTCGCACTCCAGAAAGTTTCGTACGCAGGCTGCTTTTCTTTTTCTTAGTCGCGGCACTTTTAATTTTTTCTCGGAGGTTCGTGATGGAGCGCTTCGCTTTTCCAAGAGCTGATTGAGGAGAAACGATCTTACCGCTTCCCGGTGACCTTTCGAGTCTTACCCGTAGCGCATCGTCTTTGACGATGCATACATAACTCTTTTTTCCAATAGAACCGGCGACAGCAACATCATAGTCCAATCCGTGAGCAGAGTTGCCATAGAAGCTCACTCCCAGGACGGCTCCGGCGATCGCTCGCAAAACAGATCCTCGCATCTCTTCTCCTTTTCAAAGGGCAGCCGGTATTCTAAGCAAATTTGTCGCGTTCGGCCCAGGAAAAAGAAATTGGTCTGTTCTCGGAGAGCTTTCCAGTGAGTCAAACTCTTAGCTTTTTGATCAATTTTCTCGCAAACAACTTGGAATTGCTCAACAGTTTGAGAGTCAGATCCAACTCGCTTAGTTCAAGTGTCCTCACTCATACAACTGAAACATGCTTTGTGGAGAGAAGTTGTGTTACATTTCTGCCAGAAGTTAAGAAGGTAGGAAATGCGACAATCGCTTGAAAACGTACGCGCTCACGTCGAGCAGTCTGTAAAAGGGGATATTCCGACCCTTCGCTTGCGTTCTGGTGTTGAGCTTCCCCTTCTCGGTCTGGGTACGTGGGGATTTGGCGGGCGCGAAGCGAGAGATCCATCAAATGACGATACTCGGGATATACGAGCTATACAAAGGGCCTTAGAGCATGGAATAACCCATATCGATACTGCCGAAGCCTACGCTGGCGGATACGCTGAGGAGCTTATTGGAAAGGCCCTTGTCGGAATTCCACGAGAAAGACTCGTTATCGGAAGCAAAGTTCACGACGCACATCTCGCATATCATTCGATATTGGGCGCTGCCCAGGCGAGTATTGATCGACTTGGTTGTGAGTACCTTGACCTCTATATGCTCCACGGCCCAAGTGCTCAGGTTGGACTTGCTGAATCTTTTTCCGCCCTCAATGAACTCCACTCTCGAGGGCGCATCAAGAGTGTCGGCTTAAGTAATTTTCCACTCGAAAAAGTCCGTGAGGCAGAAGCGCTCTCACTTGCTCCACTTGATTTCGTTCAGTTGCACTACAACCTCTCTGTGCGTGAAATCGTAGAAACAGGCCTTTTGGAGTACTGTCAGAAGGCTCAGATCGCCGTAGTCGCCTGGCGGCCACTCGAAAAGGGTAAATTTTCTCCGGAACAGGTGGCGTTCTTGAAGCCACTTACCGATAAGTACGGCTGTACAGTGTCGCAGTTAGCGATAGCTTGGCTTTTACGCCAAGAGGGAGTCGCTACGATCTTTCAGACCCGCAACGAAGACCACCTCCGTGAAAACTTAAGCGCTCTCAACATCCAAATCGAAGACGGGGACTACTGCGCGCTCCGAGACCAATTTCCCGGGACCCTTTCGCGGTCCTATTCGAGACCTCTCTCCTAAAAGTGGTCTTTCTTAAGGGCAAAAACTTGGCGCTTCGCACTCGGTGTGCTTAAACACCTTCGTTTCATCTCCTGAGGTATCGCCTCCGCACTCACCACAGAATCGAGCAGTGCCCTTTCCAAGAGAAAGTACCGCTTCAAGCGAGTCTTCAGGGAGGGTGATAGTTCCAGTTTTACCATTGCACAAAGCAGCGATCACTTTCTTCTTGACGATGACTGACTGACACTTTCGTCCCTCAAATTTAAAACCCGCATTCCCCAGTTTCTTCCATCCTGATTTTGGGAGTTTATAGCGCACTGAGCCCGATTCTCCCGTAACGGTGAGAAGTGCTCCCCTTTTGGTTGGATCATCAATTGCGTCTTTTGAAATCGGGAATGTTCCTGTCGCTCGCAATCGAAAGAGCTTATTTCGCTTAAGCTTCATATTCTTCACGCCAATCGCTACTTCGTTTGAAGCCTGTATATCGAACTCGTCAGAAGTTGCTCCGACAAGATCGGTTCCAGAAGCAAGAAGATCAGTATCAGAGCACGTCCCATCGACAGCGAGTTCATCAAAGGTCGCAAGCCCCGCAGCGGCCGTCTCACTTGCGCCGGATAAATCTCCACACTCCTCGTTTGAGAGGGTGAGATCAATATCACTCGTTGAGCTCGTTCGGTTTCCAAAGCGATCGATCACTTCGACTGACACTGGCGGGTCGAATAGATCTCCCTCCTGTATGGTATTCGGTTGCTGCGAAAAGCGGAGAAGCGCATCAGCACCTGCCACGATATCAAAGGTATCTGTTACCAGCGGATCGCCGAAGCCAGAGACAGAGAGCTGATAATCGCTCACTGCCTTGTTAATTCGCAGGTGGTCGTCGGCGGTCCAACTTACCACTCCATTTTCACTCTCTTTTGTGAGCGAGGTGTCAACGAGGAGTGGCCAGCCGCCCGGGTTCACAGCTGAATCAAGCGTCACAGGAATTCCTGAGACCATCGTTGGATTACCAACTTCGTCCACGACTCTCACTGAGAGAGTAATGTTTCCTCCCGCTTCGGTCTGAGACGGCTGGGTTACGATCTCAAGCCCACCTGGATCACCAGCTTCGATATCAAATGCGTCACTATCAGCAGTGTTGCTCGTAAGGAGCGAGGTGCCGCCTTGTGTCGCGCGCAATACATAGCCACTGGAAACGGTTGCAATCTGGAGGTCATCGCTCTCGAGCCACTCAGCTACCCCAGCATTTGTCGTTTTCTGCAAAGTGCCGGAAAGTGTTGCACTTCCTGGATTCGTTGAAAGCGTTAGTGTGATATCTCTATCGTCGTTTGGGATCAGATTTCCGCCAAAATCAACCAGTTTTACCTGCGGTAAAAGGTCGGTTGAAAAAAGGTGGTCCCCCGGTTGGACTGAAAACGCTAAGTGATCAGGTGCTCCTCGGGTTATAGACGCGGCAACAATACCTTGGTTGGTAAAGCCACCCCCCGCTGTAGTAGTTGTCAGCATGAGGGTTATTTGTGCAGGACCTGCAGCACCATCGGCGTTTAGGATTTTTAGTTTGACGCCGTTTATTCGGGAGATATCTTGTACAGAGGTATTCGTGCCAGATGTCAAATTAAAGGTAAGTGTTTCGTTCGCAACTCCACTCGGAGTGAGGCTCGTTAAGACATTTACTCCATTTCCGTTAAAGCCGATGGTTGCGCTTTGAATAGTAACATTAGAAGAAGAGACGAATTGGTAGCCTGGGCGCACCTGCAACGTAAACGCTTTCCCAGTTCCAGAGGAGTATTCAGGAAGCATTGTTTCAGCAATTGTAATCGTATTCACGGTGACAGCGACATCACCAGCTCCGTTTCCAGTGCTCCGATTCGTATCGACATTCATTGTGAGATTTGGCGAACTCACAGAATCAGCAAGAAGGGATGAAGAGAAGAGAAAGAAGAGGACGAAGCAGAGGCCAGATATCGATCTCACAAAAACTCCGTAGAAAAAAGATGCCATTTGGCAAATCGCTGGGACTATAGGGGGGCTTCTGGTCTTCGGTCAATAAGGAAGGAATTGGGGAGGGGAGGATTTGGTAGATATGAGTTTGAGCGAACCCCCGCGGGTCTCTGAATGTAAGACTTGCGGGGAAATAGGGCACTCTTTTGAGCTTTCCTTTGACTTTTAGGGGAGCCCCAATTTAGCGTTTTGCTCCCCCTAGACGGTAGAGAGCAGAGATTCATGAAACAGATTCCTAAACACCTGATTTTTTTTCTTCTTCTTTTAGGTGTTCCAGTTTTTGCAAATGCAGCACTTGAATGCCGAATGCAAAACGAAGGGGGCCCAGTCCTTATTAATACAAAAACAGATCTGACGGTTGATGCTGCAAAAGCTCTTAAATCAACCAAAAGAAAGTTCAAACGCGCCAAAGCAAATCTTGCAAGCGTTAAGCAGGCGGGCGGAAGTAAAGCGCAGATCAAGAAAGCGAAGAACAAGGTAAAACGAGCTAAAGCAAATAGAGATGCAGCAAGCGATTGTCAGGGTGACGACTCTGGCTCTTCCTCTCCAAAGGGCGAAGCACGGCTTCAGGTAGGAGACGGAGATGTGTACTTTACGTACCGCTACTTTATCCACAAAGCTGGGGTGAGCAACAAAGCATGCTCAGTTGTTGGGTTTATTGAGTTTGTGGATGACCCAGAGCTCACTGTGACTTCGGTTGGATTTACAAGTCTCTCCAGAAGCCCGGTTGGAGAAAATACCCTTTCAACGAGTACTCCCTTTAACGATACCTACCGCTTCACCGTAGGCTTTAACGCGCCTGGTGTTGAGCACACCTTTGATGCCCCTTCGGATACGCACCAAGTCGTGTTCTTCTCAAACACATTTTTTGTGAGCACGAAAGCGACTCTCGCTGACTGCGACGAGCAGGTGGGACAATTCGCAGCGACCTATGAAGATCCCTTGGTAAACCCTTAGCGGCTAAAGCGGAGCGCATATTACCTGAGAGGTAAGAGCAATATTGGCAATTATTGCTGGAGTCATATTTGAGTATCGGCACGTTGCAGAAGATCCATCTGCACTCACCACAGGAAAACCTCCAAAAGTCGGGGCAACAGTCACTGACTCTGCAAAACAGCTATATCCGATAACCGCTTTTCCCCCAGGACAATCCACGGCAATAGTTTGGCTCTCGAATCCAGAAAAGCCTCGGGAGGAAGAGTCTGTCACAGTTTCAATTCCCGTTACACCCGCTGGTCCTTGGTCACCTTTTGGTCCTTGCGGGCCAACTTCTCCTTGGGGACCGACCTGAGTAGCTCCAAGTCCTTGAAGGGTTTCAGCGCTTATCTCTTGAAACCCTTTTGCCTCTTTGCACTTTCTCTTTACAACGACTTTGCCTGAGTCCGATTTGAGACAGGCCTTAAGCGGGGCTGCGTGAGAGAGAACGGGAAAAGAAAATGACAATGGCAAAATGACAAGAATCAACAAACGCATAGCCGCTTCTCCTATCGACTGAGGCACTTATTCCGGAGGTAAACTATACCAACTCAAACGAGGTAATCCAGAAATGAGATAAAAACGTGTCGGATATGTGAAGAGAATCAGCTCAGGTCGAGAATATGGCCGCTAGGAGAGAAAGCACTTACTCTTTTGATGCCTGTTTCTTTAGGGAATGGCTGATCTAATCTACCAACGAGAAAAACAATTACATCTGCTAGGTCCTTGAATGCCGTACAACCCGCCGAGAAAACGAAACCTCTATAACCCGAAGAGCGAAAAGCATTTCCGCCTCAGTCGCTCAAAGCTTGATCTGTTCTTGAATTGTCCAAGATGCTTTTACCTCGATCGGAGACTCGGAGTAGATAGAC
>JAGRAO010000022.1 GCA_020434565.1 Bdellovibrionales bacterium | reverse complement strand
CTTACGGGAAATACGAGCGAGTGCTTCAACCGGAAATTTCTTTTCACACTCGGAGACAGGGGGGGGAGCTTGGCCGGGAGAGAGCTTTCTCGAGTGGAAAAACCTGCGATTTCTCGCCAGTTTTTCTTAAGTTGATGTACTCCGTTGTTTTGCACCCCTCCGGTCGACGCTCGCACCCCGCCATACATTTGAAAGTGAAGAAAGTTGTAGGTCGCGGTACTAGGAAAGAAGCAGAGAAGAGAGTGCAATACTCGATAGAGCGACGACTATGGCTCCGACAAGCCCGACAACAATTGGCTTGCTGCCAAGGGCGCGGAATGAACTAATACGGGTGCTCAATCCCACTCCAACCATGCCCACAAGAACGAGAAATTTTCCAGCGTTCTGGAAGGCAGAACTCCCCTCTTGCGTGAAGTAGCCCTGACTATTGCACCACGCCATAAGGAAGTATCCGAAGAGAAACCACGGCACCGCTTTAAGGTATGCTCCTTTCGATGCTGACTGGCTCTTCTGATACCACACCGCGATCAGGAAGGCAGCAGGGGCGAGAAAACAGTTACGGAGGAGTTTTACAGCGGTTGCCACCCCTCCGGCCTCTTCCGAATACATGTAGCCAGCCCCAACAACCTGAGGGGTGGAGTGAATTGCAGTACCCGCGAAAACGCCAAACCGGTAGTCACTCACTCCGAGGTAGTGGGCAAGGGTTGGATACAAAAGAAGCGCCAGAAGTCCCCACAGAGCAATAACTCCGATTGCATAACTCGTTTCTTCTTCTTTGGCCTTCATCAATGGCGCACAGACAGCGATGGCAGTGCCTCCACAAATCGTTGTCCCGAGACTCAGGAGAATACCAAGGTTGGTCGGTAACTGGAAAAACTTCGAAAGAAAAAGCGTGGTAAGAAACCCGATCAACATCGTTCCGAGGATTACGGCTAAAAGAGCTGAGCTCTCACTCATTGTTTTCTGGTAATCAAAGGCAGCCCCGAGGAGCACAATTCCGAGTACCAATGGCTTTTCGAAGGCTTTGACTCCGGTCTCGAGAATCTGGGGGAGGGAAAGCGAGTTTCGAAGCGCAGCACCGATGATGATTGCTATAACGGCGGCTTCAACTGGGTGCTTCCCATGCACCACAATAAGGGAAGAGAGAATCTCAGAGAGATAGGCTAGGGCGGCGAGGAAGAGCCAGCCAAAAACAAATTGCTCTTTCATGTCACTTCTTTATCATTGAGATCGATAACGCTAATAGGTGTATGTATAGCCTGGGAAGTAAGTGATGTGAATAACGTTCCCCTGTTTTAGGGTCAAGCTTCCCGTTTTGCTCAGGAGGCGTTTGATCGTTGTTACGCCCCACTGTCGAGGTGGGGTCATCCTCCGAGGACTTGCGTACCACTTCGTCGGGAAGTTTTTGGCGATTCTATGAGAAAAATTTGCTTTTTAATGTGTTGCATAGTCCTTTGGACCTCTCACTTGTTGGCAGAAGAATCGGGCTGGAAAACGCCAGATTGGGTGGCATTTGTTCCTTGCCAACGAATAGTCGAAGATCCTCAGGGTGCGTATACTCTTGCAATTGTCACGACCCATGGTGTTGTAGGTGACAGGCAGGAATGTGAGCGAGTACTCGTCGGAACAAAGTCTCAGTACGAAGTGACTGGTTGGCAGTGTGGGATCGGTCCAGTAAAGGCGGTTTGCTCGGAGGGGGAGGCGCTCAAACGGACGCTTGCGAGAAAGCGCTCGGCGACAAAGGAACGGTATACCTACCTCAAGTACGTTGATCAGCAGGGACACTTTAGTTCAATCGATTTCATTACCAGTATTGACCCGCTGGAGAGCTGTGAAGGTTTTGCCTCAGCGATGAGTTCGTACGGACTTTCCGGAAATTGTGTCTCACACAAATAGTCTGAGAAGAACATGTGGGACTTGCTAACGGATTGACTACCAGCGCAAGAGCTACCAGCGAAGGAGCACTGAACCAAAAGTCATCCCACTGCCGACGGCGGTAAGGAGAACGAGATCTCCCCGCGATATCTTTGACGTTCGGACAGCTTCATCAAGCGCAATAGGAATCGAAGCTGCCGAAGTGTTTCCAATTCGATCGAGATTGAGTGCTATTCGCTCCGGATCGAGCATTCCAATTTTGGCACCAACCGCATCAATCATCCGTCGGTTCGACTGGTGGGGGATGAAATAGGCAATGTCCGCAACCGTTTTTCCGGAAGCTTCGAGCACCTCTTCAATGCTCCGTACCATGGCGTTAACGCCAAATCGAAAAACCTCACGTCCTTCCATCTCGACGTAGGGATTTGTGTGCTGGAGGGCGACTTCTGCCCCGTATGGGCAGGTATGAGGAGGAAAGGCAGCGCCGGTCTGTCGAATGAGGCTCTGCGAAGAGCCATCTGTCCCAAGACTTGATGCGAGAATTGTTTTTGGAGCGACTGCTCCTTCAGAGTCATTCTCCGCTCGCAATATCACCGCTCCGGCTCCGTCTCCAAAGAGCACACAAGTATTGCGGTCCTTCCAGTTAATTATCCGAGAAAGCGACTCTGCACCAACGACAAGAGCAGTTCTTTTTCCGAGGCTCTGTAAGAGCGCGTCTGCTGTTGTGAGACCAAAGAGGAAGCCTGAACATGCGGCACGGAGATCAAAAGCGAGTGCTTGGGGTATACCGAGTTCGCCAAGAAGCACCGCGGCACCGGAAGGAAGGTGCCGATCCGGAGTCACTGAAGCAAAAATAACAACCTCAATTTCGTCGGCGGAAACTTGAGCGACTTCCATGGCTCTCACCGCTGCGGTGCATGCCAAGGTTATGCTTGTTTCATTCGGACCACAGATAAATCGTTGGCTGATCCCGACCCGCTCTTTGATCCACTCATCC
Organism: Bdellovibrionales bacterium; assembly: GCA_020434565.1. Classification (GTDB taxonomy): domain Bacteria; phylum Bdellovibrionota_C; class UBA2361; order UBA2361; family RFPC01; genus JAGRAO01. The sequence continues at coordinate 20,049 of JAGRAO010000022.1, read as the reverse complement.
GTCGTGTCGATAGTTCGCGAGAGTTCTTCATTGGTGACGCAACGATTGGGCAAGGCTGAGCCAGTACCGATGATTCCGTGACTACGAGACTCTGAGTTCTCTTTGTTCGAGATGAGTTTTAGGACCGGACTGACTGAGATAGGAGCCTCCTAGTAAAAAAGGAGTGTTACAAGACTGAGAGGAAGGCAAACACAACTCGACAAATTCTCTCTAAGAATTTGACGGAAGAAGCGACTCAAGCAATCCGCTTAGTGGAGAAAGTGTACGTACCGTACTGAGAGAGAGCAACCCCCCGAAAAGAGGACGAACCGTCGTCAGTCTTCTAAGAGCGGAGAACTTTCCCTCGTGTCGAGCAGTTTTTCCCGAGAAAAGTGGGGAAAAACGCATAGATCCCATCTGTTGAGGACTTCTCTCAAGGAGAAGTCCTCTCTTGATGGACCTGGGAAACTACCAGTTTCCGCCGCGACCACCGCCATTACCGCCACGATCTCCTCGATCGCCTCGGTCACCACGGTAACCACCTCGACCGCCGTCTCGTCGACCGCCGCCGCCACCAGGTCGACCACCACGGCCACCGCCGCCGCTTCCGCCCCGGTCATCCCGTCGCTCTCGAGCTTCACTTACGCGAAGTGCACGACCGTTGAGGTCGTAACCGTCGAGTTCTTCTATAGCACGATCGCCGTTTGAGTCGTCGTCGTACTCCACGAATCCGAAACCACGAGATGAATTATCCATTTTATCCCGAATGATTTTACAAGAGGACACGGGACCAATCTTCTCAAAAACTTCCTGAAGTTCATCTTCGTTCGTTTGATACGAGAGGTTTCCGATATAGAGCTTTTTCATGTTCTTCCCTTAAGAAGTGATACAGTAACAATACAGACATGTTTGAATGTGAGACGCGAGACATCATGGATACGCGACAGAGAGCACTAGGCGCACTGCTGCATCATCCGAACTGAATGTCCTACGAAACACCCCCGGGGCCGAATCTGACAAGGTAAGTAAGCGGAAGTCATACGGAAGGAGCTCCTATCGGAGGAGCTATCAGAAGAATCCGGTCAAAACACTTGTGGTTCGAAGAGCCGAGCCAAACAACACCCCAATTGTCCCAGGCATCTGCTGCTAATTCAAGGGGTTTTGGATAATTTTTTCGGCTTCCTGGACTTCTTCACGGTGGGGTCAGATGAAAAAGGGACTGCGCTATTTTCCTGAAAAGAATCGGTTTTTTTAAGAAGAGCCAAGAAGGAAGAATCAACAGGGATTCTTACAGCTCTATAAATACGTTTGTCCTTTGCCCCCTTCGGTGCAGGGTTCTCAAACTCCCAAACGAGCTGCCCAGCCGGGGAGTACTCATAGAGTTTCCCTTGCTCTCTGCTCGTTACGAGAAGATTCCCGTTAGGAAGTTGCTGGACCCCACTTCTGAAAGGTTCAAAAAATGGAAGGTCGAAGTCCCAGATTATCTTTTTTTGCGCGACACTTATTTTCAAAACCCGCGAATTGCCTCTCTGTGTTCCATTGTCGAACACAAGGAGGGTGTCGGGATCGATCTGGGTTGCATCGTGCTGTCCATCCAAATCTCCGTGATACAACCACACGAGCCCGCCAGTTTCACGGGAGATGAGCGCAATCGCATTCCGAGCACGAGATGATACCAGAAAGTCTCCTTCGTGCGCTCCGACCGACGTTGTAAATTTCAGAAGGGAAAGAGAGTTGACATGGAGCAGATCGGCAGGTGAGTCATTGAGAAGGGCTCGTTGAGAGGCCTTCTGTTCGAGTGAATAGGCACAAGCAAGCTCATATTCTCGCTCGGAGATGAATGAAGCAAAAGAATGAAAGAGGTTTGTTTCTTTTACAGGTTTCCCATCTGACGAAATCTGCGAGACAAAATCGGAAAGGATGAGACACTCTCTTCCAAAGAGCGATACCGGCACTTCCCGGCGGGAAAGAGCAAAAACTGTCCCGTCGGGCGCTCTCTCGGCGTCGTGATGAAAGCGACCTCGAAGACTCCAGATCGGCTCTGATTCGGGATTTACAAGCGAAAGCCCGATATCCTTAAAAACGACAAGTAGGTTCCCGTCTTGGGAGGGCTCAGCCCAGAAAACTTCAAAAGGAAAGAGAAAATACTTCTTGGCAAAGATCTTTTGGGGTACGAAACGCCAACGATAACGTACGCGTCCGAGGATATCGAAGAGGTACACTTCTGGTTCGGTCTCGGAAGGAAAGAGAGTCATGCCGGGAGATACCTGTGACGCAACGAGAGTCTCTATGGTTGAGGAAGCGCTGGGCCTGGATTGCGAGGAAGGGGATTGCTCAACGAGCAGCCACCCGAAAACAAGGGCTATCACTATCCCACAGAAGAGCAAGAGTCGTTCGCCGTTTCGTCCCATCAAATATTTATCTTATAAAAATCTGAGCACGACTTTTTATCTCTTCTGGTCGTACTGATGTAGGGATCGAAAAGAAAAGATAGCTCCCCAACACCGGGTGGCGCTCAAATGGGCGCTCGTCTCTCGGATCAAGCTCAAAGCCCTGAGCTGTCCTGGAGAACTCTCGGGCGGAGAAATGAAGAGAGAGATTATTGGATGGACTCCAGCGGAGCGTTCCTGAGTCCCTCAGCGCGCGCTTTGAAACGAGCCAATACGACAGTTCTGGGGTAGCGTTCCAAATGTAAACTCCGTTAAACGCTTGCGGGCTAGAAAATTCTTCACCTCGAACATTTTCTGCAAATACCTCTATGTCATCACGGAGTCCAAGATAGCGATAGAGAGAGGCTACTTCGGGTTGGGCACGATTTTTGTGGATAAATCTTGCGACACGCTTTTCAGGAAGCTCATAGAGATGGAAGTGAGAGGTCACATAGAGAGTCACGAAGATGCCCACAACGAAAGCAAGTGATCTGATGTTTTTACCGAGGTGCTGGAGCCGAAATCGAGGGTGGAAGAGAAAGAACACGAGCGGAGCTAGGAGCCACACCATGTAACGCGACGAGCCGAGGTTTCCGGAATTGATATTCACCGTAGCCGTGCAGAGCCAAGTAGCCCAAAAAATAGAAACGAAACTTACAAGAGAGAGGAGAATTCCTCTTCTCGAGAGGCTCGCTGCTAAGAAGAATACAGCGGGAAAGGACCAAACTGCTCCCACCATCGGACCGACGAAAAGTTCTATCACACGCGTAACGCTGGCATGCGAGATCGACGCTTGACCAATCGCTTCGATCACACTCCGAACCCCGAAAAAGTATTCATAGTAGGCAAATGGAATAAGTGAAACCGCTGCCCCGAAGAAATATCCGGCGAGACATTTCCGCGAGATCACGTAGTGGACACCGTAGTTTTCTACCGAAAGAAGCGCGAGAAGGGGAAAAAATAAAGCAATTGGAATGTTCTGTGTGGCAGCGATTCCAAGCACTACGGGAGCAAATGGCGCATATCGCGGAGAGAGAGCGAGAGAGAGCGAGAAGAGAATGAGAGCAAAAAGGAGAAGCTCTGGGTGTTGCCAATCTGTATAGGGGATAAGAGGAGAGAGGAAAAGAAGAATTGCAGTGATCACAGTTACCAGCGAAGTTCTTTGAAGCCCAAGATACAGGAGGGGGAACACAAGGCAGATGATATTGAAGACTCTAAAAATTTCATACTCGTTCACCACGAGAAGGGGTTGTCCGAAGTGGAAGAGCCAATAGAGTGGAGCAGCAAAGAGAGCGTATGTGAAGAAGTGATAGTAGCGCCAATCTCCGAAGCGATCGGGGTACAATCCGCCGAAGCCTCCAAGGGCCTGCGCTTGTTCAGAGAGCTCGTGCAAAGGGGGAGCCGTCTCTTGGAGAAGGCGCTCAAAAGGATTCGTTTGGTTCCAGTATTCGCTGCGTTTTGAAGTTTCAATACTGAGCGAACGATCAAAAACGAGAGATTGAGTTTGAACGATATATTCCAGGCCGTCGCCGTTTAGAATAATCTCCCCACGAAAGCTCAAGCAAACTGCCAGAGCCAAAACGGCACTCAAGGCAATTTTGTTTAGAAGACCAAATTTCACAGTGGATAGTTCGCTTACTTTTAAGCTCCAAACAGCCCGAGAGACGGTATCGTCACAGGCGAGCATTATATAGCACTCGTTACTGAGGGGAATCCATCTCCACCGCAGTGACAAAGAGCTTGCGTACTCGCTCGAACAGCTCGTCAATGAGCCGCTCGACTTTTTGGGATTTCAGGAGTTGGCGTGCGAGAGGACCCGAGAGGTCGAGTTCGGGTATCCCGAGGAGCTTTGAAGTTCGACTGAGGTAGGGCATCACGAAAATGGTTTTCAGGAATCGGTACGGTCCAAGAAAACTCACAAGAAGCGCGGAATCGCTCATGAGATCAAGGAGCGACGTGAGACCTTTCTCGCGGGCTATGTCCTGGGCTTTTTTGTCTTGAACGAGCTTTGCTTGGAAATATTTCTGGAGCGCTGAAACGAATCCTTCAGAGGATCCAAGAATCGGCAAAATTCTGCGCAAGCGAGTTTCTTTTCGCTCATCGTCTTGAATGAGGAGGAAAAATTCGTGGAGCGCTCGAAGGGTTTTCTTCATCTGCCCTCAATCTAGGGCTCTCTACCGCAGTGCGCAATACGAGAGCGCTCGCGAGGAACTCGAAGATGAAAACTCTCGCAGCAGGATGTGTTTTTGAAACCTCTTCTAAGCCTGTTTGCTTCGGAGCAACTCAGCCTGGGACCTGAGGTCTACTGGATCGCTCTCTCCATAAACGGAAGATTCGTCGATGATTTGATGAAGCTCTTCAAGTTGCTCAGGAGCAAGTTGCAATTCGAGAGCGAGTCGATCGGCAACTTCTCTCACGAGTTTGATCTCTTTCAGGAATTCCTCGGCGGCTTCATCTGTCTCGCGATCCTCTCGGTCAGATTTACGCTCTCGCTGGAGTGCTTCCTCAAAACGAGAGAGATGCTCTTCGAGTCGCTCTCGAGCTTCATTTGCAAAAGCCATCGGATCTCTTTTCGTCTCTGAGCGAAGAGACTCATTCAGCGCCTCAAGATACTTTTTGAGTGGGTCTGCCAATTTCGGGTCAACGTGAAGCGCTATCTCTTCTCCGAGGCCGAACAGCTTCAAGTCTCTTTCGCGCTTTTCAAGTTCGTTTCGAGAGTCATCGTCCTTTGACTTGGCCTGATCCTCTTCTGGTGAGGGGGGATCAAAGAGCGTGTTGATGAGCTTACCGAGTGATCGAGAGAATCGAACGATGTGCTCTCGACATCCTCGATAGAATTCTCCGAAGGGATTATCGAGTGAGCACAGATAGCTATCGAGCTTGCTGCACGCGTCACGCAGGGGTTGGGGAATGAGGGCTTTGCCAAGAGCGAGCATCCTTGAGGTGGCACTCATTGCGCTCTGACTTGCACTATCGAGTTCTCCCGCTACTTCCACAGCGGTCGTTACGGTCCTGACGGTAAGCTCTGCAGCCTGTCTTCGAAACCAGTTGCTGAGTCGCTCCGCCATACCCGGAGCTTCGGCCCGGCTTGCGGTCGATTGGAGTTGAGCTTCACGGGCCTCGGTTACTTGAGATGTTGATTGGCCTTGAGGAGGCGTTGCTCCAAGAAGGAAATGGTCCGGCTCAACGGCGAGATCTGCTAACGCGGTGTCTACAATTTCAGAATCACCAGTAGCAAGGGTGTGATGGAGAGTTGGTGAGGGTGGAGCAGATTCGATCTGAGGAGAAGCTTGTGGCTCAGCACCCAAAGAGGGTGCGGCCCCGATTTTTGCATCTTGCATGGATATCCCTCTCTCAAGACCGGAGATGACCGGCCAACAAGATATTCTGGTGGCGGCATTCAAAAGCCAGGCTTTCGAATCGCTCTCTCCGAGCGAAGTGTATTTTGGAGCGAAAAACCACTTCGCTGTAAGTGTTATGGAGGGCTGGACAAAGGGGATGCCTTTCCAGCTGTCAGGCAAGTAACTCTTTGATATAAGCAGATTTTAGAGGCAAAACAACTCAGAATTCAGCTACCCGCCGCGCGAGTTCGCTTGGCTCCAGCTGTGAACTGAGTTCTTCGAGGAGATCCATCACCACCGCTTGACGGTGCTGGAACGCATATGAGGTTCCAGCCCTATGGAGAGCTTTTGCTATACCAGGTTCAATTGAGCGCTCAGTGGGAATGCCATCGACAAGGGCAGCATCAGTTTTTTTAAGAGATTTTACAAAGTCGGCGATCTTGAGAGCCTGACCCGCAAAGATAGCCGCTGGAATTTCACCGATCGGGGTCTCTTGTTCGCGGAGTACTTCGGTTTGATGCTTGAGGTCTCTTGCTACCTGAAGCAATTCGTCTGGAATGAGCTCTTTCAGCCGTTCCTTCGCAAATTCAATCCGATCAGGTGCGCACGATGTTGGGAAATCCGACTGAGACTGAAGAAGGTGGAAAGGTCCGATTCGAATGCTCATCACTATTCGCTCCTTCTGAAACTCTATCGCATCCTTTTCTGGTAGAGAAAGCAAAAGATGCTCTCGCTCGCACTCTTCATAACTGAGCCTGTCAAGTATACTGACCGTCAATGGAATTCCCGGATGGAGGGTGGCCAGAATGTGTTTTTCCCCTGGGTGTATCCCGGTTCGCAAATGAAAATCCGGCATTTTCATCTGCGCTCGGTGGAGATCTGCAAGTACACGAAAAATCTGCTTTCTAGAGAATATCTCTTCCCATCACCGTTTTTCGACCAGCTTCGTGAGCTTTTTCAATTCCCTTAAGACATTCCTCGATGACTTTCTTGGTCAAAGCATCGATGCAGCATTGACTTGTGTTGTAATCGGATTGGTCTTTAATGAGCTTTTTGACCTTCGACACGACGACAAGCGTATCGCTCTCAATAGATCGGGCCTCCGATGAGTAGGAAATGTTCTGTGGGGTTGTTGACTCAGAGAGTGGTTGAGGGGAGGAAGCTGGGACGTTCGAAACTCTTTGTTCGCTTTGAGAGGTTTCTGCACCCTCGCTCCGTCTTCGAATGAAAGACTCCTGAGGTTTTGCCTGCCCATAGTGTCCCGCAGTAAGGGGATTTGATGTCCCGACAACTCTTCTCGGAGAGCTCATTCGCTTAGGGTTCGCTTCCTCTTGCTCTTGTCGAGCCCATTCACTTGCGCTAGGGGCCACCGCTTCCTCGGCCCACGCCTCGCGGTGATTCATGTACCCGAGATGTCCATCCCAACACTGGACTGAACAGAAATGAAACCCCTTTCGCTTGTGTTGGCATGTGCTCACCGAACACCGATAGTACTTCTGCCCGAATGCTATCGGTTGTTTACAGGTACTACACCTCTTAAAAAAATCCCGCTCCATAACTCCCTTTTCCCGAATGACTTGTGAGAGAGCTTAACTGTCGGGGGGGGACATCAAAAGGGAGATGCTGCTACAATTTTCAGGAGTCGCTCTCGATCCCCTTTTTTACACTCCACTCCTTGGCGAGTCGGAACTGGGCAGCGAAGGAGCGACGAAACTTTTCGTGAATGGGTGGAGTCGGAGTTCTCGGGATGAGGAATCGTTTTCGGAGTTCTCGAGTCGGTGAAGGTCGCGGAAAAGAGAGTGCTGGCAGCATGATTTCGTCCTCCAATAGTTAGCTTTCTCTTGCTAATACTCTGATTCAATTTAGGTTTTTGGCGAGTTTGTGTTGGAATTGTTAGGGTGAGCTACCAGGTCTGGTTATATTGATAAAATTCGAAGATTTTCGGACTCGCTATCGTCCAAGATGATGAAAATCCCGGTGCAGGAGTTGCGCGAACTTGAAATCTCGAGTAGCAATGGCAATAGCTTTACTATCAAATCCCGGCGATTTGAGGGGTGACAGATGGAAAGCACCTTGGCTGGTGAAGAGCTTATCTGGAGGTTGTCCGGGCGCGCTCTAAATGGTCTGTCCTCGATAGCTTTTTTAGGAAAGAAAGAATAGGGAATCACATGTTTAAGGGACTTGGAAAAGGAATTCTTTTACTGATTGTGACCAACGTCTTGGTCATGGCGATGGCCTCAATCGTGATGACGATATTGTCTCAGATGGGTCTCGTTCCCGACGGCTATCTGGGTGGGACCGCCGTCAGCTGCTTGGTGTGGGGATTTGGCTTCGCCTTTCTTTCCCTCATGTTATCGAAAGTGTCTGCTAAGTGGATGACTGGCGCGCAGGTGATAGATCCGTCTAATGCCGGGCAATGGGGATGGTTGGTGAACATGGTCCACCAACAAGCGAAGGCGGCAAATCTCCCAAAGATGCCTGAAGTCGCCATTTATGAAAGCCCAGAAGTGAATGCTTTTGCAACCGGACCATCACGATCGAATAGTATGGTGGCCTTCTCGACCGGGCTTCTTTCCGGAATGAATCGTGACGAAATCGAAGGGGTATCAGCACACGAAATCACCCACATCCAGAATGGCGATATGCTCGCTATGACTCTTCTGCAAGGTCTGGCGAACGCGTTTGTGTTTTTCTTTTCTCGAATTATTGCCCGGCTCGCTGCTGAGCGGATGGATAGTGCTGGCGCTCGAATGGCGGTGTATATGATTGTGAACATCGTTGCCCAGATAGTGTTTATGCTTCTTGCGAGCCTCGTTTTGGCCTGGTTTTCGCGAAAAAGAGAGTTCCGTGCCGACAAGGGTTCAGCGATGATCGCTGGTAAACAGAAGATGATTGCTGCCCTTGAAGCTATCGGAAGACTCTCTGGCCGTAAAATCCCCGATGATGCTCGAGTTCCGGAGGCCGTATCAGCCTTGGCGATCAACAACGAGAGAAAGTCTTGGCTTGCGACTGTGGCTGCTACTCATCCACCACTCCAAGAGAGGATCGCTGCTCTTCAGGCGTTATAGTTTCAGAAGACTCCGAGAGCTACCCCTGCTTGTCGTACTAGCGTGTGAAAGTGTCCTTTCCCGTTCTTTCTGGGAGAGGCCCTTTCACGTCTCTGACGATGGCTTAGGAGGTTCCGAAAGTGCCCCTTCGGTACAAGTGGTTTTGAATCCACCACGAATGTTGTAGATCGTCTGCACGCGCACGGGACAGTTCAAGACGGTTTCGAGGTCCTCTCGAATTCGCTTGGTCGCTGCCTCTTGATAAATCCCAACATTTCGAAAGCTTGTGATGTAGTATTTGAGAGACTTAAGCTCTATGCATCTTCCGCCAGAGGGATAATATTCGATTCGGAGATGAGCGAGATCTGGCAGTCCACTAAAGGGACACACTGCTGAGAACTCGTCGGTCTCCGTGACGATGAGCTGAGCTGGCGATTCAAATGAAAAAGTCTGGAGAAACGAAGGGTTTATCGTTTCTTCGCCAAGGAACTGGAATTCCGCTCCTTCGGCTACCGGAACAGCGAATTTTACCTCTTTCGACACGTCTTCCTCCTATAAGAGAGCGCTATTGAAGCAGGCCTCTCACAAATCCGTCAATCGGCTCAGGAAGGGACTCGTCTCTCTACTGTTGTAGGGAGAGCGGATTTGGTAGTCTTTCTCGCGCTGGCCTGGCGCATTCCAGGGCTAGAGAAGCGTTTCCGTGGAGGTCGAGTACCTCTATTTTTTTGAGCGGACGTTTGTCCAAGTAGTTAGGTGGACACGGTATGCATCAACCATCTCAAGGGCAGGGCGATCAGCCTTCGATCCAAAAACTCTTCGGAACGCAGTTCCGTTCCGTTCATCACGCTTTACACAATGCCGAGATCTCAGTGAGTCTTGAGGGCGTAGTCGATTTTCGCCCGAACGAGTCAACGATTGATGACCTTGAGATCTCTCTAGAGCTTCGAGAAGGGGCAGATGGCGATATTCTCGTGCTTACGGTCGAGCCCAAAGACCCAGCTGTGCGAGAAGGGTTAGTGTACGATCTTGGAGACCTCGAAATTGAGATGCATCGGGTTACCACCGCCGAACAGGTACCGATTGAGGGAGTTATTCATGAGAACTTTCCAAATCAGATGCGTTTTACGAAATGGCTGCGAGATGAGAAGTATATTTTTTCCTTTCCGGGTGGAGGAGATATTCGGGTCTATCGACCCGAGGATGCTCCTGCTCCAGCTCGGGCGAGAGCAGTCCCTGAGCTTGTCGTTGTTTCCGGTCCAAGGGTTGATCGCTCAAGAGAAAAAGAACTTATCGCAGCGTGCTAATTTGATCATCCCCTGATCCCGATCGAACCGTCTGAGTTCGCAGCTCTCCGATAAGCTCATCAGTGAATTCCGAGGTTAGGAGAGTTCCTCCGAGATCGCGGGTCGTTGCGCCTCGCTGGATCAGTTGCTTCAGCGCTCCTCGAATTCGTGATGCTTCAACCTTAAACTGAAGGTGTTCGAGCATCATGGCGGTCGCGAGAATACAAGCAGTTGGGTTTGCAAGATTTTTGCCCGCGATATCTGGAGCCGAACCGTGAACTGGTTCAAACATCGCGTGACGCTCTCCGATATTGGCGCCGGGGGCGAGTCCGAGGCCGCCAACCAGAGCTGCCGCGGCATCGCTTAGGATATCTCCAAAGAGATTCGTTGTGAGCAAAACATCAAAGGATGAGGGCTTGAGAAAGAGCTTCATGACACAGGCGTCGACGAGCTCCTCCCGTACTTCGATATCCGGGTATTCGCTTGCGACCTGAAAGCAGACTTCTCGAAAGAGGCCACACGTTTTCCGGAGGACGTTGGCCTTGTGTACAATCGTTACCTGACGGCGGCTATTCTCGCGAGCATACGAAAACGCAAGCCGCGCTATCCGCTCAGACGCGCTTCGGGTAATTCGTCTTGTAGCGTCATATCCGTCTGGAATCTCTCGCTCCTCTCGTACATAGAGGCACTCTGAATTCTCTCGGAATATGACTAGGTCGACAGCGCTATCGGGATCGAACGAAAGAACTGGTCGGATATTTCCATGGAGAGCGAGGGAATCCCGAAGCAAAAGAGTAAGCGACTGATACCCGGAGTCCCCAGCAGGATTTGTATTTGCTCCATAGAGGATCGCGTCGGCTTCCATACACCGCTTCAGGGAAGCGGGAGAGATCGTTTGCCCAGTCTCAAGATAGTGCTCGTATCCTCCAGCTTCGATTGAAAAGGAAATCGGGAGTTCTAGGGTTCGAAGCACGGCTAGAGCCGAAGTTGTTACTTCGGGGCCGATCCCGTCTCCGGGAAGAATGCAGATTTTACGCGATAAGTTCTGAGACATCGTGTTCTCGCAGAAAAGGAACGATCCCTCCGGCTCGAATTACCTTTTGAAGAAACTCGGGAAGGGGAAGCGTTACAACTACCTCCGAAGTCGAAAGCTTCCGGAACTCCCCTCTTTCGAGAGAAAATTCGACCTCATCTCCGTCAAAAATATGATCGATCGGCTCAGCGCACTCCAGAACCGCCAGTCCGATGTTAACTGCGTTTCGGTGGAAAATTCGAGCAAATGATTTTGCAATGACAGCACTCACTCCTGCAGCTTTGATCGCAATTGCAGCGTGTTCTCGAGAAGAACCACATCCAAAGTTTTCACCCGCTACAATGATATCTCCGGGCTGCACGGCAGAAGCGAACTCGGGTCGTGCCTCGCAAAATACTGCTTGAGCAAGTTCGCGAGAGTCCGTCGTTTGATTGTACCGTGCCGGGATGATCAGATCAGTATTGACGTCATCTTCAAACCGCCATACTCGTGCCATAGTTTTCCTCCGTGAGTAGATAGACCCTAGGGTCGGTAATTTTCCCGTTTATTGCAGTCGCTGCTGCGGCAAGTGGGCTTCCGAGATAGATTTCCGCTTCAGGAGAGCCCATCCTGCCGGTAAAATTTCTATTCATTGTGGTAAAGGCGCGCTCTCCTGGACCAAGGAGTCCGCCGTGCCGACCGATGCAGGCACCGCACCCTGGAATTCCGATTGTGCAGCCAGCATCAAGAAATATCTGGATCAGCCCATCGCGCATCGCTCTCTCATAAATTTTATTTGAAGCTGGCGTTACGATAGTTCGAGTGAAGCGGTGAACCCGTCGTCCACGAAGGAGGAGCGCAGCCTGCTCGAGATCTTCGTATCGCCCATTCGTGCACGTGCCAATAAACACCTCGTCAATTGGAACCTCTGAGAGCTCACCGATGGGGCGAACAGTATCTACCCGCGGATGGCATGCCACTTGAGGTGCAAGTTGGGAAACATCCAGGGTAACGGTCTTTGCGTATACCGGATTCTCGGGATGAATCTCTTCAAGGTGACTCGGAATTTCAACGAGGTCTTCAAGGAAAGAGAGGGTTGTTTCGTCCGCAGCAATGAGCCCGCACTTTGCACCAAGCTCTGTCGACATGTTGGCAAAGACTATTCGCTCATGCATTGGCAGGGAGCGAATAAGCGAACCATTAAACTCCACCGACATCCCGCGGGCACCGGATGCAGAGAGCTGCCCAAGAACGGCGATCATTACGTCCTTGGCGGTTACCCCAGGCGAAAGGGTTCCGTTTAACGTGACGAGGAGTGTTTCCGGAACACGGAGCCACGTTTTCCCGGTTACCCAAGATGCGCCGATTTCTGACGACCCGAACCCCAAGCCAAGACACGCAAACGCTCCTTGGGTGTTTGTGTGCGAATCTCCGCCTATAACAACGCCTCCGGGTCGAATAAAGCCCTCCTCAATCATCACTTGATGACAGATTCCCTGAGTAAAGAAGTTTGAGATCCCTTCGGCCCTGATGAAATCGAGGATCTCCTTTTGAGCCGTTGCCGCTTTCAAGTTTGGGGCAGGATACGCGTGATCGAAGTGAATAACTATTCGCTGCTTATCAAAAATGGGCTTTCCGATCTCACGCCACGCCTTTATCGCCAAAGGAGTCGTGTTGTCGTGGGTCATCATGTAGTCGATATCGACAAGATGAATCTCTCCGGGTGTGACAGCTCTTCCGACTTTCCTTCCAATAATCTCTTCAACGAGCGTTCCCATAGCTATACTCCTCAGATAAAACTGATTGACGGTGAAACATTCGAACAAGAAGTGAAAACTCGCGGAGTGAAACGACTCGTCCGCTCTCTCCGATTGTCTTCACCTCTCTCATCAGTTGCTCGATAAGCCCCGGTTCTTCAGCATGCCCGATTTGATCTAAGGCATACTGAATTGAGCTCTTGCCTGACATGTGGTCGAGCGCAAACGCTCGCTCTCTTCCAAAAAGAGCAGGAGAGAGGCTTTCGTAGTGACACGGATTTCGAGCGGCTGCATGAGTATGGACACCAGCACAGTGCGTAAAGGCATTCGCGCCAACGACAGGAGCTGTCAACGGCACTGGAATTCCTGTGTGCGAGCTTACGAGATCATACAGTTCCGTCAGTACTGAAAGATCGAGTGACTCAATTGTGTCCTGCGGTGAGTCATCTGGATTGAGCTGAGATGCAATAAGCGAAGCGAGATCGACTATCCCTGCTCTCTCTCCAAGACCGAGAATCGAAGTGTCAACAATTTCAGCTCCAGCACGTAGTCCATCGAGGGCGTTTGCAAGAGCAAGCCCGCGGTCGTTGTGGCAATGAACTGCAATCTTTATTTGTGCTGAAGTATGCCGAGAGAGGTCCTCTCGAAGTTGGGAAACAAAGTCATACATGCTCCGGACGTGAGGCACCATGAACCCGGTTGTGTCTGCAACACTGATGATATTTGCTCCGGCATCAACAGCAGCGCGAGCAGCGCAAATGACATTTTCATAGGAGCTTCTTACCGTATCTTCAGGAGTATAACGAATAAGCATCTCTGGCGAGTGACTCCTCGCGTATGAGATCACATGTTGAATCTGGTCAATCGCTTGAGGGAGAGTCTTCCGAAATACCCCAGAGAGCCTCTCTTCTGAGACACAATAGAAAATACCAAGGAATTGAACACCGCATTCAAGTGCTGCTTCGACATCTTCAACTGTCGAGCGGGCATGAGCCGCGACGAGTGGAGTCAGAGGGCGAGCGGCGAGGACAGAAACTGCTTCACGAATTCTCGGGCTTACTGCCGGGTGACCAGCTTCGAGAATCCGCACTCCGAAGCGAGAGAGAAGCTCAGCTATCTCCAATTTCACATGCAGAGGAAAGCAAACCCCGGGAGTTTGCTCACCCTCGCGGAGCGTAGAATCAAGAATCCACATGATACACCTCACTTAAGAGCCAGGAAGTGGGGTGAGGTCTATCAGGTTAGAGTTATTAATGCAACATTTATTGTTGCAAAAATAACAAGTGAGTTATTCCCCCTCGGCCTGGGCCTCATCTGATTTGGAGGCTTCTCGCGGGACTCCCTCCGTAGGGGCGATTTCTGCGGCGGGCTGTTCGGACGCGGCAGACTCCCTTAGCTTTCGCATAAGTTCGGCATCTCTCGCCCTAAAGTACTGATCTTCCAAAGCTTGTCCTCTGTCATGGATCGTTATTGGCATGATGGATCTCCGAATGTATAACTTCCTATTGAGATAGTAATGCTCTTGCAGCTGCTAACCAATATCGGCCACTGATTGGGAAGGGAACTGTCGCGGGAGTTTCCTCTGTTGTGTTGCGGGGCTGGAGGAGCTCAACCTCGACGAAAGAGGCCTTTGCGTCTCTCTGGTTCGGGATTCTGCCAGATAACGTCGAGGGCGTTCTGGGTATAGCGTTGAACAATCGAAAAATGCTGTTCAGTACCGAGGGAGATAGGATGGTCAAGCTCTCGTATCCGTTCATCGAGCGCTCTTTCAAAACCGCCTCCAGTCCGGTTGGTACGAATAGCTTTGTTGGTTGAGGTTGCGATGTAGTCAAAGTCATTTGCTTGCGCAAACTCTCCCAAAGCAGCGACGATGCCTTCAAAAATCTCTTTTTCGTCTACTTTGTAGAGGTAAGTGCTCGTCGGATTAAGAGATGCTGTGAGAATCCTCTTCCCGTTGACCTCATAGTGGTGAAGCATGACACACCCTTCACATCTGCCACTGTCGGGGTCGCGAAAAACCATCTGAAAGAAGTTCGGAAGATCCCACTGGTTTTGACCACGGCCACCCTCGAAACTGGGACCATCTTTGGCCACGCAAACCCCAGCTGTAGCTCGAGCATGTGCCGAAGCACGATTCTTTGTAATGTAGGCATCAAGAACTTTTGGCTTCTTTCCTGAGGTTTTATCCGGTGCGAATTTCTCTGTTTCACGACGGATGCCCTGTCGTTCCTCGTTGAAGAGATCGTGCATTTCAGAAGTCGCGCATTTGATGACCTGCTCCGCTGAGTGAGCTGCGGAGAGTTTCTTCAATTGGGTACTGAGAAAACGTTCAGGATCAAAACTTGCAAGGTGGATTGCGTTGTGATTTACGTCCTTTCCGGTAACCTCTTTGATGAAAGCAGCGATTTTTTTTTGCTCCTTTTCGATAATATTTGAAACGATAGCCTTTCGCTTCTCAGGGGGGATTTGCTTTTTTCCCCGGCCGTTTAAAACTTCGTCGAGTTTGCGAATGAGTCCATCAGTCAGTCCCAGTTGGTCCAATCGAAATCTATCCGCCACCTGCCGTCGTCTCATTTTCTCGCGGTGAGAGGCCACCTGCTTGTAGAAATCCGGAAGGTGCCGCATGAGGTGGGGATTTTCTGAGACTTTCTGAGCGATCGCCTCTACGACATCATTCACTTTATCTGCATAATATTCACTGAGCTCGAGAAGGTAGCTATAGCGCGGATTCTTACTCTTTTCAGCGTGTGCTCGAGTTCCATTGAGATACTCTTGCACGTTTTCAAATCGGGCAAACTGATAACCGACGAGTGTTCGCTTTAGAGCCTTCGGCTCGACCTCCCCAATTTGAGCGAGGAGAAAAACTCCAAAGAGTTTCTCTTCGACGGTACGAAAAGTCGCCGGAAACTTTTTAATCTGGTCAATCTCCTGCTCGACCAATTTGAGCATCTCAGCTGGTTGAAATTGAACGCCAGTGAATCGAGCGAGATTGGCTCGGAGCGGAATTTCAAGGGTTCGAACGATATCTTCGTCGACCGATTCGCCACTTCGAAGGACCATCTCGACACCTTCGGAGAGATCGATTCGATATCGATCCTTAATTGTAAACTGAGCGAGGTCTTCACTTCTATCTGACGAAGCATAGGCAGTATGGCGAGGGTTCGTTCGAGAGTGGTCTGGAAAAACAACTTCGATTATGTCGCTGTAGAGCGGATTGCCCGCAACGTGAGCTGGAATGGGTTTTGAGCTGATGACGATCGCCATCATCTCTCGAATGTCTTTGACAAAAGCTCTTACGGCAACGTTGTCTCCTTGTTGATTCAGTTCGAGATACTTCCGAAAGATCGAATGGGGAGCTGGTCCGATATCTTGGAGAAATTGACGAAAAGGATAGATATCCTCCACTTTCTTGAGAAATCCATCTGGAATAACTTTCAATCTCGACAAAAAATTGTTGCCGAGTCCTCGACGAAAGACGCTCTCAACAAATTGGGCGGCCTCGGTCTCTGAGAAAGTAAAGGCATGGAGATTCTCAAGGGCAAGAGTTGGATCAAGCACGTTGGAGAATCGGTGATGATTGGCGTACGGATCTATCGGAGAGTCGATCAGGGTAAAGGCATATTCGGCTGGAAGATTTCGAAATGAATTCAGATTTTTTGCAAGGTGGGTTCGACCGACGGAAGAACGCATAAGTCCGCGAGCGAGCTCTTGTTCATTAATTCCCTCAAAGAGCTCAAGATTTGAAAGGGCGGCGTGCGGATCAATCTCGATGAGTGCTTTGCCGAGCTCCGCTGTAAGACCTTTGAGCGCGGAGGGATCAAGTGCTGGCTGGGGAGCTTCGGTGTCTCTCTTGACATGGGCCTGGGGAAAGAATCCGAA
The DNA here is from genome assembly GCA_020434565.1 of Bdellovibrionales bacterium. GTDB lineage: Bacteria > Bdellovibrionota_C > UBA2361 > UBA2361 > RFPC01 > JAGRAO01. The sequence continues at coordinate 3,322 of JAGRAO010000022.1, read as the reverse complement.
GGGGCCGTCCAATGGATCGTGCGGGTGTTGCCTTCGAGAAAGGTGCGCATTCGTGAGCACATGCGCGAAATCGGACTCTCGATGATAGTGAAGCACCTGGTCGCTGATGAGCTTTGAAAGAAAGGGGCGAAACTCTTGTGGAAACTTTTCAATATGAAGAAGAAATGAGCGGAGCGCCGGTTCACAATATTTTGTCGAGAGCTGTAGAATCTTTTCAAGCATCGGCTTCGCTGCAGCCGCAGGAACAGTTGAAGCAAAGGCGTAAAAGCAGCCAAAATTTCTTGGCGGACCGTACGTTGCCAATAAGTCTCCACGATTCACTCTGACGAGGTGGGCGAGTACTCTGTTAGACACGTCTACTCTCGTTTCAAAATCAAAAGCCTCGAGGCTCCTCGCAATCTTCTCAAGGTGGCTTTCGAAAGCGCCTTCATTGGGGCGGCAATTGATCAATCTTTGGAGCAACGGTATCGCATAGCGCATCGGTACTTCGTGAAGAGTCGGGAGCACTCGATCAAGGTCAACTGGCTTGTTCGCCTTTGCGCGAAGCGCGATGATGTCCTCATTAAAATCAAATGTAGAGAGGTCTGAATCGAGGAGAATGAAACGGACTGCTTCGGACAGTCGATTCGCCGGTGATTTCCGTTCACTTTCATTAGGATCCGTATCGCCTGAGAAGAGCTTCCAAAAAAGCTCCGTAATTTGTGGATTGAGGTTTTGAACTGAGAGCGTAGCCTGATCGGTAACTGAGCCATCTTGCGTGTGCTTCAGCTTCGAAACGGAGATTTCGCTTATTGTTCCCTCAAGAGGATCTATTTCGACTCTTACTCGATGGTGCAGACTGTTTGCCAGCGAAACGTCCGCTATAAAACCCGCGCCATTCTCCGAATCTGGTTTGAGCCCCTGAAAGTAGTAGTCACTGAGAGTTTGCTCAGGTGGTGAGATGAGGTCGGCCGTCTTCTTGAGAAGCCTCTGAAACCGCACAGTTATTCTCTGCTCCCAAATTTCTCCCGATATGCAAGCGCCCTAGGCCCACTACCAGAGAGAAAGAAATTGCCCGGCAGATGGGAATGGGCTTGTCTTCTGGTACGCTACGAAGGAAGAGAGTTTTTGCCAAACTATTTCTTCGCTGTTAGGAGATTAAAGGGTATGAATGACGAAGCGATAAACAGCGAAATGAAATAGTATGAAAACGACCCTTCAGCCCATTGAAGATTCCTGCGGAAGTGAAATTGATCTCTCAGCCGTTGCGTTCGGTGGAGGAGCAGCCATTGTGTCACCTGAGACTCTTCCGCCCCCGACAAAGGAGCCCGCAGTCGTTCCCGAAGCTCCTCCCTCGCAGCCGCTTCCGGATACTCCCGAAAAGGCTCCAGATAGGTCCCCGTATCGAAAACCGGGCTGGGGGGAGCCTGGAAAAGAACCACAGCCAAAGGGATAAGGTATGCCTGATCAAGAACCGGGACGAACTCCGTCCCATCGACTTACAGACGATCGATCGCATCTGACGAATGAAACTTTTAAGGGCCTGATTGCCGTATCTAAGGAAGGACTTGAGCGATCAATTCGTGAAGAACTCGGGATTAATCCGAAAAACCCGATTGAACTCTCTGCAACTCTGATGAGAGTTATGCGAGAAATCTCAGCGCACGATCTCCCGCGAGCGAGGAGCCTTGAGTCGGCGGCCGAGCGCTTGGTTCGAGAAGATCTTGTCATGCCGAAAGAGGGAGTTGTTGTCGAGGCCCATCTGGCTTCATTCGGAGAGGTTCCGCGGATTGCCGGAGATGCAGCAGAACCGGAGGAGCCAGAAGATGTTTCGGCGATTGCCGGAGAGATCTCAAAGAGAAGGCTTATCAACGCGCTCATTCAAGGGGGAGCTCGAAAGGGTCAGTACCTCTATCATTTGGCCGAGCCGACTGAGACTGCCCCTGGGATACGTGAAAAGTACCGGGCCTTTTGGCTGATAAACGACTATGAGTACTTCCTCTTTCAGGATCTTCTTGAGGGGGCCGTCCTTGAGCGAGCGGATATTCCTCCCCAGGATCCGGTGATCCAAGGGCTTGAAGGGCTACTGGGAGGAAGAGGGTTAATGAAAGAGATCATGGCGCTTGGCGACCAGATAGGATTGCGAGCTGGAAAAGTCTCTGTCGATTACTCGGGGGAATTCGCAAAGATAGTCGCCTATGGAATCTCGTTTCCGGTACTTTGCCATGAACTCTATAAAGGTGGGCTCGAGTTGATTGCTGCTCACGGATTGCCAGAAGATCCCATTATCCGAGAAAAAGTTCTCGAACATGCCGATGGGATTGGCGAAGAGGGGAGAAGTCTCCAGCTCGGAATCTCGCTGTGGGAAAAGCTTAATAAGCTCATCTCAGCCGAGGGCGTGGGATTGAGACCCTATGTTTTTGAACAGATTGTTCGACTCCCACACGAACGATTCCACGCTTTTATTGATAAGCTCGTAACGGATCACCCAGACGCAAAAGAAACCGTCGACGCTTTGCTCAGAGCGAGCTGATTCTACCGCGTCCAGTCGGGAAAGCGTTCGCTTCCAAAGTAACTTTTATCGTAAAATTGCTTTGCGACAAACTCCGGAATCGGAATTCCAAGGATCCCCCGGCCAGTTGCTTGCGCACCGATCTCATAGACAAGTTTTGATCTGTCGTAGTCCACGTTAACGATCCGGTCTCTCTCAAGGTCTATGACCTGCATCCGAGCTGCACCACTGGATTTTTCAGAGGCACAAAAAACGAGAAATTTTCCATCTGGCGACCAACGAACATAACGATCGGCTCCCTTTTGGTGAGTGAGTCGGGTTGGCTCTACCTCCTGGTCACTTGGGATCATCCAGATATCCGAATCTTCTTTTGAGTGACCTTCGTTATCGGCACGGGTAGAGACAAATGCTATCACCGAGCCGTCTGGTGAATAGGCCGGTCCGTAGTCAAGTCCGGGATGGTTCGTAATCTGCCGAAACTCTTTGCTCTCGAGCGAATATTCCCAGATATCAAGATTTCCAGAACGGGGAGAGGAAAATGCGATTCTCTTTCCATCGGGAGACATGGTTGGCTCCGTCTCCATCCCGGGAGAAGAAAAGAGGATTTCGGGTTCGGATGAACCGGTCAGCGCCAAAGAGCAAACTTCCACTTCGTCGGCGTTTTCATAGTTTGCACAGAAGATCACCTGCCTTCCATCTGGAGTAAAACTCGGAAAGCTATGGAATCTATTTTCTGGTGTGAGACACCGCTGATCAGAACCATCAGCATTCATGAGAAAGAGTTTCGGGATCATTTGATCGCGATTTGAAACAAAAACGATCTGTTTCCCA
>JAGRAO010000228.1 GCA_020434565.1 Bdellovibrionales bacterium | reverse complement strand
TATCAAAAAATATATCTCCGAAACTTTTTCACGCGATTCGAGAGACCCTCGATCGAGGTCAACAGATTTTTATCTTGTACAACAGGCGAGGATTTGCAAGCTATCTCCAGTGCGAAGAGTGTGCCAAGGCGCTTGAGTGCCCAAACTGTTCTGTGACTTTCACCTACCACAAAGGAAAAGATGCCCTCCTATGTCACTATTGCGGTCTCAAAATAACGCCGCCAAAGTTTTGCCCGACCTGTCAGTCAACTTCTGCGATCTCTGACACGCCCCCATCTCTCAAGCTCCTTGGAGCAGGCACTGAAAGAGTCTTCGATGAGCTCCGAGAGCTTTTCCCGGAGGCTGCTATCGAGAGGCTCGATCGCGATACAGCCAATGACTTAGAAGCGTACAAAACGATTCTCGGAAAGCTCCGTCGAGAAGAGACTCAGATTCTCGTTGGAACACAGATGATCGCAAAAGGTCACGATCTCCCATCTGTCACTCTCGTTGGCGTGGTTGATTGTGACGTAGGCCTTCACATGCCTGACTTTCGAGCATCCGAGAGAAACTTTCAGCTTCTCACGCAAGCTGCTGGACGGGCTGGTCGCGCTTCACTTCAAGGCCATGTCGTCCTTCAAACTCGCTCACCTCACCACCCGAGCATTGTCATGACCGAAGCAAACGATTATGTCGGCTTTGCAAAGCAAGAACTCGCTTGCCGAAAATCCCTGTTCTATCCCCCATTTACCCGAATGGTGAGAATCGTTTCGGCATCCGCTCTCCCTGAACTCGCGGGACTGGCGCTCGAAGAGATGAGAAAACTCGTTGAAAAAGTCGTTCAACAGAACGACTTTCCCGTAACGATTCTCGGTCCAACACCCGCGCCCTTTGAAAAGCTGAAAACAAAATGGCGCTGGCACATGCTCCTCAAGTGTCATAGCGCCGCACATGCGTCACTGATCACCAAAATGCTCAAAACAGCGAAGATAAACTCAACTCGCGTAACCATTACTTTCGATCTCGATCCCCAAGATATGCTTTAGAATTCGATTCAAGCTCGCTTTCAAGCCATCCAGGAAGACCATCAAACGAACCGTTTGACATAAGAACGACAACGTCACCGTCTTTCCACTCATTCAGGAGAAAGCCCCCCAAACTCAGACCATCATCAAAAACATGACAAGGTGTTCCGTGACCGGAAATCGCTCTTCCAAGTTCTCTTACCTGTATGAGTTTTCTCTGTTCATCACCAGGACGTGCCTTTACATCGCAAAGCAAAACAATGTCTGCCATGCAGAACGCCTTCTCATACAGGGTTCGAAAGACCTCCTGACGGCTCGAATTCGAGCGCGGTTCAAACGCGGCTATCAATCGCGACGATGGATAGCGCTCGCGAAGCCCCTGAAGTGTCAATTGAACGGCTGTCGGATGATGGGCGAAGTCCTCAAAGAGGACACCTCTTGCCCCCTCATAGAGCACCTGAAGTCGTCTCTTTACCCCTTCAAACTCTCGAAGGTGAAGAATTGCGTCAGGGATCAATTGAGGTACGAGGGTCTTCACCACGAGAAGAGCAGCAACGGCATTTCTCGCCCCGTGCACCCCTAGAAGCTTTGTTTCAAACTGCAGCATTTCACCATCGCCACAATCAACCGTTACGAATTGAGTTTGACCAATTGTTTTTCGCTCACGAATACAAGAATCAACGGGTCCATGCTCTCCGAAAAAGGTCAGATGAACGTGAGACCCAGATTGAACGCTCTTGGCAACTGAAACCACCTCAGGGTAATCAGCACAGGCGAAAATACTTCCTCCCGGGGGTACCTGCTGAACAAGCCACCGAAATTGGCGACTGATTTCTTGCACGTTCTGATAGATGTCGACGTGGTCAAGTTCGATCGCGTTTATGACGAGGATATCCGGTCGGTAAAATCGAAACTTTGGTATTTTAGCGAAGAAAGCGGAGTCGTATTCGTCTCCCTCTACAACGCTCATCACCCCCTTGGAAATCTTTAGTCCAGATTCGATTTGAGAACAGGCTCCCCCAACAAAATAACTCGGATTGAGCTCGAGTTTCTCCAGGAGATAAGCAAGTAAAGCTGAGGTAGTAGTCTTCCCGTGTGTTCCAGTGACAACAATTGAACGACGCTTTCCAATCACAAGCTCAGAAAGTAACAACGGGAGGCACGTATATCGAAGCTTCAATTGCTCGATTGCGCAAACTTCTGGATTGGATGCTGGTACCGAATTTCCAACGACCGCCAGATCAATCTCAGAAGTAAGGTTTTCTTCGCTATACTGTTCAAATAATTTAATCGAAGATTGGCGCAGGAGGGTAGACATCGGAGGATAGAACTCTTTATCACTCCCTGAAACCGCGAATCCTTTTCGGCTGAGCGCAAGAGCAAGCTGGCCCATGGCAACACCACAGACTCCAATAAAGTGGACACGTCCTCCAGCTTGAACCGAAGAAAGGTGCGAACAGTTCTGCTCGGAGAAATATGATGACATTTTCATGACGGCCAAACGTTAAAGAATTTTCTCAGCCAGCCTCAGCGTCTTCATCTCCAGAGAGCAATTTCTGAAGGCACAAACGGGGTTGCTCATGTCACTCCTCGCCGCTATCTGCCTCAGCAAATTTTTCGTAGAGCTGAGCATATTCGATATCGAGGGCATCGTACCGCTTCTTAAGAATAAAGTATTGCTCGTTCCCCTCTTCGATCTGGAGCATCAAGAGATCAATCTTCTGTTCAGTAAGAATGAGCTCCTGCTTCATAGCCATGACCTGCTCTTGTGCCTGAGCACTCATCTCGATCTCTTGGAGTACCGATTCGAGTTCTTGGAGAGATTTCTGAATTTTCTCTTTGAGGAGAGAGTTCTGAGAAGCGAGCTCCGCCTCTTTCTTTTTGAGAATATTGAGCTCTTCCTTGGTCTCAATTCCCGAAGCTTCAAGCTCTCTTTCAATCTCCTCAAGTTCACGCAGGCGCGTTTCAACAGTCTCAAGTTCAGCCTGAGTAATTGTGATTCGCCCTCGCTCGGCCTTTAAAGCTTCTTCTAGAGCCCGAATATCATCGATAACTTTTTTTACTGAGCCAGCATCCACCATGTGGTCCAGAAACCCTTGGACACGTTCTTGAACTTCGGATTTTTCTTTCTGCTTTTTCTTCAGAACTTTGAGAACATCTTGGGCTCCGCTTTTACCAGGATTTCCAACAGACACGAGCATTCCCGCGGCAGCTCCCGCGCTAATGAGTCCTGCTATGAGCACTATCAGATACGTCATACGTTTCTTGCGAGCTTGAGCTCTTTTAATTTACAAACCGAGCACTCAACTCGTTGGCTAATCATCCTCTTCCTCTTCTTCTTCGGAATCTTCTTCTTCCTCGCCTTCTTCGCTATTCACTTCATCGAGAACCCGAGAGATCTCATCTTGATCTTCATCCTCTCCTTCAGACTCCACATCTTCCTCTTCTTGAGCTGAAGCTCCCTCAACTTCCTCGGGCTCCTCTTTCGGAGAGGTATCGATTGTAATGGTTTTGAGCGACGGATCTGAAAAGATCGGGTCATTGAAATCAAGTTCGGTCAGCTGCGTCCTCTGCTCAAGAGCGATTATTCCCTGCTCGACTTCATCTGAAAGAGCAAAGCTTGGAACCTGAAATGCATTGTCTGCTGCTCCCTTCTTCAACTGAGTGAAAAAGTACCCCCCAAGGGCACCGTTGAGCACCACGAGAAGAACAGACCATAATATTGGAGAGGGCGCTTCTGCCACTTCTTCTTGAACGACCAAGTGAACTTCAGGTTTTCCTTCCTCGATTTCGGTCGCGTGCTTTGTGTAACGAACAACTTGACTTTCACCACGAACAATATCTTTCTTCTTGCCCTCCCCTGAGATTCTCGCTTGAAGTTCATACTCTCCGTTGCCTGGAAGCTGAGTAGCGGGGACCTCGAAGTTCAGGGAGCGGTCACCTCTCCGAGCAAGCGGAAGCTCAAAATATCCTTGCGGACCTCGAGCAAAAAGCTGAACTTCCAATCTCTTGAGCTTAGCGCTCTCGGCGTTCAGCGTGACCCGAAAGTAATCGACCGTTCCCTGCTCTTCGCCGACGAGATCTTCAGAATGAGAATCCTCAACTGGCACCACTGTAAGCGTCACTAATCGGGGACGAACACGAAACGGTATCGCCTGGTGTCGCTCAAATGTCGGTCCCTTTGCCAGGACCCGTAGGCGATACTCACCCGGTTCATCGATTCGAACATTTGCGGAAAAAATTCCATCGTCTTTCTTCGCGTCGCCATCTTCACCATCGTCATGAAGGAGCTTTCGAATTATTGGTTCGGAGACCTTGTCGGTTGGAGTAATCTGAAAAGCGTAACGTGTTACTCCGGTCATCTCAGGTAAAACGACGGGCTTTTCGTCATCATAGAGCCGAGCTTGAAGCAGGACTCGAGTTCCCGCCAAAATGCTTGAAGGCCAATCAGTCAAGAGCTTCAGGTCGCTCAAAACCGTAGCGAATCCCTCATTTTTTGGCAGACCAGTTACCCGCCATATTCCGGCTTCGGGTTCTTTGATGGTGACCACATCAAACATTTTCCCTTCAAACCACTCGACAGAAGGTTCTTTCGTTTGATGGGTGTACTGGTTCCCCGTTGGAGAGATAAGCGTCGCTCTCTCCTCTCCCTCAGTGTTGACGTAAAAGATAGCCTCCTTCGCATCTCCCTCGATTCGAAAGCCAGTTCCAGTAGCAGGGACAATTTGAGGCTTCTTCAGCACAAGAAAGAGTTCAGCAAATGCTTCATGGATCTGCTCTGCAGTGGGAGCAAAAAAATTCACCCCTTGAGAAGCTTGAGCTATCTGCTTGAGGAGCTCTTGATCGGCTTGATCGCTAAAAGCAAGAGTATGGACCCGTGCGCCAAGCGCTCGAATTTCAGGGATTTGATAGTGGAGTAAAGCCGCGGAAAGTGAAGGAGCATCGACGTCCTTTCGATTCGGATTCGGATCCATTTTCCCATCAGAGAGGAGAATGATAACTTTTCGCGCCCCCGGTTTAGGGTTCTCTTCAAGCATTTCCCGGGCTCTCTTGATACCGGCAAGGATATTGGTGTATCGCCCCGATTGACCAACCTGCTCTATCTCGTTAGCGACTCGGGATGCGTCGAGAGGGGAATAAGGTGTCAACGGTCGAATGACTCGAGCTTCTTCATCAAATTCTATAATCGAGAGTCTGTCATTGGACTTCAGAAACTGAACGAGAAGCTTAGCGCCCTCTATTCGAAGCCTGTCTGGATCGGTGATTTGCATGCTCGCCGACGAGTCCATGAGAAGGACTATGTCAACTTGATCATCGGGGTCGTCGGTGAGGCTTGGCCTGTCGGCGAAACTTTTTGAGGGAATCACAGTGAGAGTGAGAGACAATGCGACAAACACACGAATGCTCTGTTCGCAAAAGATCCTCCGAAGAGTGTCTAAAATGAGCAAACGCTGTCGCACTTCCTAACCTATTGAGAAATACTGGACTCAACCTCAATGCCCATTGGATTTCTCAACAGCCCTCTCCCAATAGAGCCTCCCCCAAGAGAGCTCCCATCACATCTATTGCCCCGGTTGAGAACCATGAGGCTCACTCTCCCGACCGGGCTCGTCGTCTCCCCGCTGAATCTAACTGTAGAGATTTGCAGGTCGGGGGGCTACCCAACTCCAGGAAGACCTGGAATCAAATTCAGACAAGATTGAGCAGACAAAATTTGCCCTCGAATCCCACGCAAAATTCAGCAAACCTCTTGAAATCTTTAACATGTTACTATTCTTACGACTATAGCAATCCTCATCGGTATCGCCATGGCCTCTTCTGCTCGAGTCCGAGCACCCCAAGGGCAATCCCCCCAAATATCGCCTGGAGA
>JAGRAO010000227.1 GCA_020434565.1 Bdellovibrionales bacterium | reverse complement strand
CCTCCGGGTTATGAGCCCGACGAGCTACCAGGCTGCTCTACCCCGCGCCAATCAGAAACCATCAAAACCGTCCACTCCCAATGGAGTGAGCAAAACGCAAATGCCTAAAAAATCGAGTTGGTAGTAAGCCCAATCAAGAATTCAAAAGGCCTGGCGACTGTAAGTCACCGAAAGGACCGGTACTATAGCGTATGGCGGGGTACTGTCAACCGGGGAGCGGCCAAAAGATGGCCACCTCCCTCCCAAACAACGATAATCTACTGTAGGACATTGAAAATGTCCGGGTGGTATCCCCCGGAGGGATAACAAATACTCCCTGCCAAGGGAGCAGAAAGCCGATCAGGCTCTTCCATGATCCGGGCAAGTTCATTGGCGGGGAGTAGCGGAGCGTTTTCCGGTGGTTCCACTGACGATCTTTGCGACCCTCGTACGGAGACGTTCGTACTGAGAATCAGTAAGACGAAGCATCTCACCCGAACGGAGTTTTCCAAGTGAAACGGGGCCGTGCTTTGTACGGTGCAACTTCAACACCGGATGACCAACGTGCTCCATCATACGGCGCACAACGCGGTTTCTTCCAATTGCGATAGTCACTTCAAGCCAGGTGCTCTTTTCATCCTGCTTTTGAACTTTCACTTTCGCCGATGCTCGACCATCTGCCAATTTGACTCCGCGCTCCAAACGGCCAAGAGTTTTCTGGTTTACATGACCGGCAACTCGCACCTCGTAAACGCGCTCCATTCCAAATCTCGGATGCGCAAGAAGCTGAGAAAGCTCGCCGTCATTGGTCAAGATAACAAGGCCGGTCGAATGAAAGTCGAGTCGACCTACTGGGAAATATCCTTTCTCATCTCGACTCAGATAATCAGCGACCGTTCGGCGACCACCTGGATCTTTCAGGGTCGTCACAACTGACCGTGGTTTGTGAAAGAGGATTACTCCGTGCTTTTGTGGATAGACCCGTTTTCTCCCAACGGTTACACGGTCTTTCTCAGGATTTACCTTCGTGCCGAGTGTATCAACAACTCGATCGTTAACGCGGATCCTCCCTTCGAGAATGAGTTCTTCGGCTTGCCTCCGCGAAGCCACTCCGCACTCAGAGAGAAATTTTTGTAATCGTACGAGTTGAGACATGGGAGACCGTTAGCCTGAATTATTCATGAGTACTCCGGGCTAGCCATTTGCTACTTGAGGGTTAACGGGCTCATCAGAAGATTCGCTCTCGTCATCACTCCCTTCAGTGGAATCACTCATCTCAACGTCGTCAGCTGAGGAATCTTCGTGATCATCATCGTAGTCTACTTCGCCCGGGTCAGACTCAAGCTCTTTTAAGTCTCGCAAAGTCGGAAGCTCCGAAAGCGAGCGAATCCCAAAGACATGAAGAAACTTCTCTGTCGTACCATACAGAGCGGGCTGACCGACCGAATCTCTGTGTCCAACGATACGCACGAAACCCTTCTCGAGAAGAGTTTTTAAAGTCGGAGTTGCATCAACTCCGCGAATTTTTTCGACATCGCTTTTCACGATCGGCTGACGATACGCAACGATAGCGAGCGTTTCTAACGCAGGAGGACTGAGCCTCCTTGGACGGCCAGCTTTCATTTTCTGGATATAGGGAGCAAAGAGCCCCTTGGTCCGGAACTGGTATCGCCCATTGGCATTCACGAGCGCGAACCCACACTCATCGAGCGAGTGGCGCATCTCGATCTCTTCGAGAGCAAGCGTCACGTCACTCTCGGAAAGACCTGAAACTTCCCTTAAGCGAGCAACTGTGATCGGTTCTCCGTGGGCCAGGACAAGCGCTTCAACAAGCGCACACTTCATCGTCTCATCAAGCTCAGGAAGCTCCTGGGGAGGACTTTCAGAATCCGATTCCTCGGTCCGCTCTTCATCGGCAGAAGCCTCTCCCTCTCCAGCGATCTCTTCAGGAGAGATCTCCTCAGAAGGCGTCTCTTCTTCAGCTTGTTTCCCTTTGGTGTCTCCCTTCATGTACTTCCTCAGCAGCGTTTCGCAATGAATTGTGATGGATACCTTATCCGTTTACCGACTCTCCCAAGCCAGAGGCTTCTGATCCATTCACTTCGGCAGCCAGAGTCGGCTCGTCAAACTCAGAAGAAAACCCTTCAAAGGCACTCGAGTCCGGTCGATCTTCTTCAGCCCGAAGCGCAATTACGATCTCGCTCGAGACCTCTTCCTGTGAAACTGAAATGATCTGTCGCTTCGCTAGCTCGAGCAATCCGAGAAAGGTTCCAATAATTGAACTTTTACTTGTTCGATCCGGAACAAGTGCCTCAAACGACATCACTCCAGAAGCACCCTTGAGGCGCTGCATAATGTCCACCATTCGCTCAACAATCGACACGCTCTCGAGTGTAATTTTGAGCGAGGCTTTGTCTTCATCTGAAGCCTTTTCAAGGAGAGCGCGAAAAGCCTTCCCAAGGAGGTACGGATCATGATCGACAAATCCTGCTTCGAGGTCAGGAACATATTTGAGGATCGGTTTACCGGCAAATACATCAACGTCGAGGAGATCCATATTCGCAAGGGTGTTGGCCCCTTCCTTGTAAACCTCAGCTTCTCGAAGCCTCAGCAAGAGTTCATCATGCGGATCAAGTTCACTCTCATCGTTCTCCAATGGAGTCTCAATCGGATCGCTTAAAAGGGTGCTTGCCTTTATCGAAAGGAGGGTTGCTGCAACGACGAGATATTCACCAGCGACTTCGAGGTCGAGCCGTCGCATTCTTTCAAGACAGATCAGATACTGGTTCGCTACTTGCGCGAGAGAGAGCTTTTCAATCGGAAGCTCATTCTGCTTTACCAGGTGCAACAAGAGATCAATCGGCCCGTGGAAGATCTCAAGTGCTATCGAAAAGGTATAATCGTCTGCAGTATCTAAGGACACCGACACCCATCTCCTCGTGCGCCCCACCTCTCTCAAACCGGCCATGAACAATCCGGCTTCAAACGACATCCAAAGACAGCTCTATCCCAAAAGCCGCTCGTGGAAGGGGCGAAAGAAGGCTATTCGTATCCTTCTCGCCGCATCTTCCGATAGGAGTGATGCGAGAGGACGAAAGACTTCCAAATGCTTTAAGTTACTTTAAGTGTTTCAATTCTGAAAGCAACCTCTTCAGAAATATCCTGAAACACTCGAGCGAGCATATAACTTTGTTCTAGGGATTTCTACTCTTCTGAATGAGCGAATTTTGCGCGGTAACTCGCTAATACCACAGCAGCCGCCTGAGAGATGTTGAGAGAATCCACTCGTCCGCTCATGGGAATCGTGACAAAAAAATCGGCTCTCTTTGCCGTCAGGAGCCGTATCCCCTTCCCTTCGGCTCCCATCACGATGATCGATTTCTCAGGCCAGTCGAACGCAAAGAGATCCTGAGCCTCCTCTCCGACAGTGGTAGCAACAATCCAATAACCAGAATCTTTGGCGTGCTGAAGCCAGTCAGCGAGATTTGATACCGCATACCAGGGTACCACTTCGCTCGCTCCTGCACTGACTTTGGTCACGGTTGGCGTTACAAGCGCACCCCTATCTTTCGGAAAAAGAACGGCGTGGGCCCCAAAGCACTCAGCTGCTCGAAGCACGGAACCCAAGTTTTGAGGATCGGAGACCCCATCAAGCGCCACTATCACGCTCGTCTGATGCTTCACCTGCTGTGAAAAAAATTCCTTGGCCGAAAGCTCAGAGAACGGCGGCTTCGAGCAAAGAGCTACTACACCTTGATGCGACGTCGACCCACACCGCTTGTCGAGTTCGGTGCGCGCGAGCTTTTTTGTCGGAATGCGAAGAGAAGCAGGAGTGAGCTCTCGAATGACATCTTCTGCCGCGTCAGACTCCACATAGATCTCCCGCACCCTATCACCAGAGTAGCGAAGGAGTTCGGCAACTGAGTTTTTTCCGATAACGAGATATTCTCGCAGTTGAGGAGATCCCTTGCGAGACCGGGCCCGTTTGTTCATGGGAGTTCCTTACAACCAGCAGGTGGTTGTACGCTCGCCCAGGCGACCTGAGCGAGCGAGCTGGTGCGGTTAACGCCGTGAATTGAAGTTTCGGAGTGTCCCTTTTGCTTTCACGGCTTCGTTGAGACGACGAAGTGCCGCGATATAAGCACACGTCCTCAAGTCACAACCGTGCTCTTTGCTGAGTTCGAGAACTTCGAAACTTGCAGCATCCATCTTTTTCTTGAGGCGCTCATGAACCTCCTGCTCTTCCCAATAGAGCCCCATGCGGTTCTGTACCCACTCAAAGTAACTCACGGTAACCCCTCCGGCGTTTGCCAAGATATCGGGGATGACATGAATCTTGTTTTCAAAGAGGATTTCATCAGCGATTGGGGCTGTTGGTCCGTTCGCCAATTCAACCACGACTTTGGCGCGGATTTTTGGGGCGTTCTTTTCAGTGATAACGTTCTCAAGAGCCGCTGGAACAAGAACGTCGACATCGAGCTCAAGGAGATCCTCGTTTGAGATGCTTTGGAAATCACGGATTTCGCAAACTGAACCCTGGCAATATGCCGCCTTCAGCTCCCGGCTTTCTTCTTTGACTTGATGTACACTCTTTGGATCGAGCCCGTCGTCGGTGTAGATCCCACCCTTTGAGTCCGATACTGCCACCACTTTGTGGCCAGCTTCTGCCGCCAAGCGCGCAAAGTGATATCCCACATTACCAAATCCTTGAACTGCGACGGTGAGTTTTCCTTTCGGAAGTCCAAGACCATCCCGCATCGCCTCGAGAGCATAGTATCCACCTCGACCGGTTGCGTCTTCTCGACCGAGAGATCCGCCAAGAGCAATTGGCTTTCCAGTAATGATTGAAGGAGTGTACTCGCCAGAGACTTTTGAATACTCGTCAACCATCCACCCCATGATCATAGAGTTGGTGTACACATCCGGTGCAGGGATATCGACGTTTGGTCCGATGAAGTCAGCAACTGCTGACATGTATCCCCGAGAGAGTCTTTCGATTTCCAGGAGAGAGAGCTCTTTTGGGTTTACGGTTACACCTCCCTTTCCGCCACCGTAAGGAATTCCGACAACCGCACACTTAAAGGTCATCCAGAACGCGAGAGACTTTACCTCGTCGATGTTTACACCGGGGTGAAAGCGGATACCTCCCTTGGCTGGCCCGAGCAGGTCGTTGTATCGAACGCGATATCCTTGAAACACCCGCAACGACCCATCATCCATTCGAACAGGAATAGAAACTGACAACGCTGCTTTCGGGGTCTGGAGCCGAAGCTCTGATTCCGAATCAATTGAGTAATATTTAAGGGCTTTATCAAGCTGAGCCTTAGCGGAGTCAAAGATAGAGTCAGACATAATGTTCTCCCTGCAATCGATTTTCCCGCCAAGCCCGGACTAGGGAGCATGACGAGCCTTTGAGACTTCTTCAGATATCTCAAAGGACAGAAGTGAAAGTGGACCGACAAAACATCGGAGCACTCTTAAGCACGGGTTCCCCCGCAACGGCCCGAACTATATAGCTCCCCCCCGAGGGTGGCAATTTATATTAGCCACTGAGAGATCCCCAGAAAATTGAGTTTTATTTTCCTTTTGCGCGGGTCTGAATATTTCCACGTAGCTAAACTGCTCGTATTCCTGGTCCTTATCCAAGATATGAAGAGGAGCAGGACGAAGACAAGGAAGAGGAGAAGGAGGAGGGGGGCAATTTTGCCATCAAAGAGGTCTGGAATGACGGGAACGGGGTTCGCCCTGAGATAAGGGAAAGATCACGAGAAATGCGGTTTGAGTAGCTCCAGATACAGACTAAGCAGTGTCCGGGCATAACTGGTGAATCGAAGCCGCTCCTGAATCGCCCCCCGGACCCTATTACGCTCGGCTAAGGTAAAAGAGAGCGAGAGCTGGTCTCTGAGTCCTTT
>JAGRAO010000226.1 GCA_020434565.1 Bdellovibrionales bacterium | reverse complement strand
TCAGCGGAACTCACTTTGAAAGCCTGGAGATCGATCTCATGCAAAAATTGAGCGCTCGTTTCGTCAAATGCTGTGCAAAGGAACAGCAATCCCAAAGATTCCGCAAAAACCTTGAGTTCTCGCATCTCGAAATTGCTCAATTCGAAACGCCTCAAGATGGGGATCAAGTATTGAAATCCTTGTTCATAGCTCTCGAGATGTTCCAGAATATCTCGAGTATAAATCTCTTCAAGATTTCTCTTCTGGAATTTAACAGCGTGTGCGCCACATTTTTTCGCAGCACGAATGAGCGTCTTGGCGCGCTCAATCTCTCCGTTATGATTTATTCCGATCTCAGCGATAAGAAGCGGAGGATGTCCAACGCCAACGGTGCGGTCACCGATAGTGAGAGATTGCTCGGGTAGGTACGTGATGCTCAACTACTCATTCCTGTTTTCTTGCGAGCGAAGATGCAAACGGCTTGCTGGTTATTTGATATGAACAAACCGGTCGGTGGGTGATTAACCCAAACACTATGACTGACGAGAGTGTCGTTGTACACCGGGGATACGCCAGAAAGGATGGCTGAGCCAGCGAGTGCTTCAACGGTTACTTAATAGGCTGAATTTGCAGAATTTTCGGGGTGTCCCTGTCTCTTCGGGCTCGCAAGAAGAGGGGGTAAAGATTACAGTCGAAGAGTTGGCGTCAGGAGAGGGTGAGAACCCTCAGGTAACGGAAAATGAATCGTGGTGAATGTATCGGTTCGGTACCCTCCCGGACTACCGTATATCGTTTCAAATGAAGCGGCAGAAAGATTTAGTTACTACGGGATGAAGTGCATCCTCGTGGTCTTTATGACGCAATATCTCCGTGGGATTTCTGGAGAATTGGCGCCGATGACTGAGTCAGAGGCAAGATATGTCTACCATCTCTTCAGCACCGCAAATTATTTTTTCCCCGTCATTGGCGCTCTTATCGCCGACATCGCGTGGGGCAAGTATAAAACAATAATTCGCCTCTCAATTGTTTACTGTCTGGGTCACCTCGTTTTGGCGTTGTGGGAGACAAGGTCCGGACTTGCCTGCGGCCTTACGCTTATTGCGATTGGGTCGGGAGGGATTAAGCCGTGCGTTTCGGCGCATCTCGGTGATCAGTTTACACAGAAGACTTCGTCTCTCGTCACCAAGGCATATAGCTGGTTTTACGTTTCTATAAATTTTGGAGCGTTTCTTTCCACCATACTCACCCCCTATTTGCTTGAGCATTGTGGCCCCTCGGTTGCCTTTGGTGTTCCTGGAGCATTCATGTTCATGGCAACCATCGTATTTTCGATGGGGCGTAGACGATTTCGGGCTATCCCTGCTGAGGGGCTGCAGAAGTACGCTGCTGCATTTAAGACTTCAGGGGTCCTTTTTACTTTGTGCCGGCTTCTTCTCCTCTACTCCTTTGTAGCCGTCTTCTGGTCTCTCTATGATCAAACTGGATCCTCATGGGTGTTACAGGCCGAACGAATGGACCGAAAAATCTCAGTTTTGGGTTTCTTTGAATTTGTGCTTTTGCCCTCGCAAGTTCAATCTCTTAATCCAGTGCTGATCCTTTTCTTTACTCCCCTCTTTGCGTACGGAATTAATCCGATTTTGGCAAAGCATTTCCAAATTTCTGATTACGGACGGGTCTTTCTCGGGATGGTGCTCGCGTCGTTTTCATTTGTAATTGTCGCTTATGCCGAATACCGAATTTTGGGTGGCGTCAAGACCTCCATCGGCTGGCAGGCTTTGGCGTATGTTGTGCTGACCCTTTCGGAAGTAATGGTTTCTATAACGGTGCTTGAACTGTCTTATCGTCGCTCTCCTGCTCAGATAAAGTCTCTTGTAATGGGGCTTTTTTATCTCTCTGTTGCGCTTGGAAATGCTTTCACGGCACTCGTAAACTACCTTCTTTCGAAAGGGATAGGTGCCTCCTGGATTGAAGGGAGTGGGTACTATCTTTTTTTCGCAGTGCTCATGGCTTTCACTGCTTTTCTCTTTTTGTGTTGTCAGCATCTGTTTGCTGCAGACGAGTACTTTTTTGATGAGGTTCACTAGACTCTGAATTGCGACAGCTTGTCGATCACTTTTGTAGAGATAATAAATTGAAACAGGATACAGGAGGGCAGTCGAGGAAGATTATCCATGTGGACATGGATGCATTTTATGCGTCGGTAGAGCAGCGAGATAACCCCGAACTCGTTGGAAGGCCTGTGGTGGTTGGAGGCAAACCCGGTGGAAGGGGAGTTGTAGCCGCGGCAAGTTATGAAGCTCGAAAATTTGGAGTGAGATCTGCCATGCCAGCCGGACTTGCGGCCAGCCGTTGCCCTCACGCCATATTTATCCATCCCAGAATTCAAGTGTATCGGCGAATTTCGAGGGCAATTTTTGGGATTCTTCGGGAGTACTCTGACAAGGTGGAACCTCTCGCGTTGGACGAGGCCTACCTCGACGTCACCGATTCACGGTTTATTCATCGGTTTGCGACGTCGACTGCAAAGGAGATTCGGGAGAGAATAGCGAGAGACCTTGGACTTCCATCGTCTGCTGGTGTTTCGCAGAATAAATTTCTCGCGAAACTTGCCTCCCAGATGGCCAAGCCGAATGGATTGTTCGTTATTCAGCCTCATGAGGTTGACTTAGTGCTCTTGAAGCTCACAGTTCGAGCGATTCCTGGAGTTGGACAGAAAACGGAAGAGAAGCTCCTTGAAAAGGGAATTCATACTCTGAAGGATCTTCGTTCTCGTGACCGGAGTTTTCTCATAGAACACTTCGGAAGGCAGGGAGCTCGGTTCTACGATCTCAGCAGAGGGATAGATGATCGAGAGGTTCAGCCGACTCGTGAGCGCAAGTCGCTGGGCGCTGAAAGAACTTATTCTCACGACGTTTCAGAGTGGAGCGAAATACAAGAAAGACTCATGATTCTTTCAGAAGAAGTTGCTTCTCGACTTCGACGTGTAGGGATGAGCGCCTTTACGATCACGTTGAAAGTAACCTTTTTTGATTTTCAGAAGCTTACGAGGGCCAAGACGTCTGATTCCCCTCTTAATTCAGCCGAAGAGATCTTTCCACTTGTGATTGATCTTGCGAAGAGCACCGAACTGACACGGAAACCTGCTCGGCTTCTCGGGATTTCAACTTCTCACCTTTTTCCATGTTCGGAAGAGAAGCTTGAAAATATCGTGCAGCTTGAACTCTTTTCTTAGCGAAAGAAGATGCGTCATTTCGGCAAGCGAATGAGCTCGATTTTCTTCCCGTCAACTCGAATACACTCATCCTCTTCAAGGCTTTTGAGAGCCCGTGTAACCATCTCCCTGGAGGTTCCAACCATAGCAGCAAGTTCTTGATGAGTTGGGCGCTTGTCGATGACCCATACTGAGCGAGTCTCTTGCCGCACCTCGTCTCCAAGCCTCTTGAGTGTTATGGCAACACGACGATAGACGTCAAGCAACGCAAGATCTCCCACTCGAATACTGGTCTCTCGTAGTCGTATGGCCAGCTCTCGAAGCAAAGCAAGAGTAAAACCCGTATAGCTTTCGTTATGCTTGTAGAAGTCATCTCTCCGAAGCACGAAGAGCGTACTATCGGAAAGTGCGGTCACGTCTGCAGATCTGTCGTGGCCCGTGAGAAGGGCGATCTCCCCAAAATATCCTCCTCGCTCAATGTGGGTAAGAACCACCTCACGCCCATCATCCCCCGTGAGTGAGACTCGAACCTTGCCATCCAACAAAAACATAATGGTGTCGGTACTATCAGAAGCCTGGATAATGGGAGCATTTTTCTTTACTTTCTTCTCAGAGAGCACCGCGCTCAGAGCAGTAAGCTCCTCGTCATCAAGTTCACGAAAGAGATCAATAAGTCGCAATTTTGGAAGTCCGATCATAGTCCCTCTTGATCAAAGAGAAGTACGCTGGTTTCTATTCACTCGAACTCTCCCAAATTCTCGCTCACGGTTCAATATGAATGAGTCGACCCGTTGTTTGGGCTCAATAAATCACTCGAGGATCTGCGCGGAAATGACAATATTGCCATTCAATTCAGGAAGCTTTAGCGGGATACGCTGCCCCTCTGCCGAAATAAAGGAAAGCTCGCGAAGCGTATCATTCTTTGGTATCGCAAATTGCGTTTCAAATGGAGATTGGGAGAGATAACTCTCTCCGGCTTGGAAAAAGTGAACCTGTTGCTTTCCTGACTGGAGGATAGCAAGCGCTTTTGATCCAATTATTTTGCTTGGCGGGAAGCGATCGTCGAAGCGCAGTCGAACGACTCTTTCGTTGGATATCGCTCCTGCGGATGTTGTTGTATTCCGAAAGATTCGAGGAACGTCCGCAAAGTTCGTAACAACGAGATCGGTTTTGCCGTCGTTGTCAAAGTCTCCAGCCGCAATCGCTCGACTTGAACCGACAAAATTAAATCCGTTCGGCGCTTCGTTAAGATAAAGACGACCATCAATATTCTCAAAGAGTTGATTCGCTTGCTCTCCAGCGAGCGAGCCTTGAAGCCATCCTGTCGCCAGTACAAAATCAAGGTCAAAATCGTTATCAAGATCTACAAAATTAGCGCTCCAACCCCATCCACGATCTCCCGTCTCAAAGATTTTGGCGATAGCCGACTGGTATGGATGCCCAGCTTTTGAGAGATGAAATTGATTGCCAGCCAGGCTAAAGGAGCTCGAAAGGATACGGGTGGTCATGGGGATGAGATCGTTTGGTTTGGGGAGTTTGAAAGAAATCTGCTTTGAAAAGGTATCAATCGTAGAGACATAGATATCGGGGAGGAGATCGTTGTTTAAATCTACGAGAGTAGCACTCATTCCATTACCACGATCATTGACGTTGTATTCATCGGCCACCGACCGAAAGGTGCCATCTCGATTGTTGAGAAAGAGCTCATCTTCTCCGAAGTCGTTGGCGATAAAGAGATCCAACCAACCATCGTTGTTGATATCAGGGGTGGCAGAAGCGAGAGACCATCCGGTCGTTATGAGCCCAGCCCGTTTTGAAACCTCC
Source organism: Bdellovibrionales bacterium (assembly GCA_020434565.1). Classification (GTDB taxonomy): domain Bacteria; phylum Bdellovibrionota_C; class UBA2361; order UBA2361; family RFPC01; genus JAGRAO01. The sequence goes on along the minus strand of JAGRAO010000226.1, from coordinate 1,095 downwards.
TGAAACTTTCGTTTCGCCTGCCCCTGAAAGAGGAGACTTGCGGAGCCGTTTCGGCCAGCTATCGATGGCTCAAATCCAATTCCATACTGCCCGACAAACAGATCGAGAAACCCGTCGTGATCATAGTCAAAAACCGATACGTTCTGAGCCGCCGAGTCAGTTGGGAGATTGACAACGGTATCGAATTTTCCACTTCTCCCCTGATATAAAATTTGAGAAGGCGGGACCTCTTGAACGAGCACGAGATCGAGTCGCCCGTCATTGTCGAGATCGATCAAGAGCGGGTGCCGAACGGTCTTTCCCATTTCCTTAGGAAGAAGCTGTTCCGAACGATCCTCAAAACGAAAATCGCCGAGATTGAAAAAGAGACGGCTACAGTCCTGCCCTCCAATAAAGAGATCGAGCAATCCATCACTGTTGATATCCCCAACAGCTACCCCGGATCCAGCGAAGCTCTGTAAGTCGATCCCAGCATGCTCATCAGCGCTCCGAAATCGGCCGAGAAGTTTTTTCTCCCACTCTCCTGTGCAGGTCTGTGATATTCCACTCTGAGCGGTTACGTCTTCGAAATGGATTGGGGTAAACTTTGGCAGATCCCTCGTATCGTGTTCGGGCGCAGAGATCTCCCTCGGAACGAGCGAATATTGAGCAGAATCGAACATGAGGTTCGCTACAGTAATTTTCGCGTCTTGATTTGCTGCGTTTGAAACAAGCTGAGAGCCTCTGTAAATGAGAAACCACAACATCTCAGAGGTGCGCTCAGCGAGAAGCTCTGCCGCAAACGGGTCAAGCGGGGGGAGGGTAGGATCTCGATACACGTTTCTCATCATCTGCCAATGCAATGTCGTGTCTCGAACAGCATCGAGGTCAGGTCCATTCAACCGGAGATGATAGGTTTGATTCTTTTGCTGACTCGTGTTTGAAGGAACCTTCCGAAGCCAAAGGTGCAGGTCTCCCCTGATGTCGGTATGTCGAGGGAAGACAGTCTCACTCGAATCGAATACGTAGGCGGATGTCAAAATCGGAGGAGTCTCGCTCCTTGAATCTATCGTCCGTCCATCGATTCGGAAATACTGGGGAGAGGTTGAGACTTCG
>JAGRAO010000225.1 GCA_020434565.1 Bdellovibrionales bacterium | reverse complement strand
TCTGTCCAACTCGGTTCGCGGCCTGTGAAGAGCCATACAACCCGTTGAAAATAGCGAAGATAACCCAAAAGAGCCAGGGAGCCGAGAGGGGAGGATGGCCGGGTTCCCCAAGGCTCAAATGTAATATTTTTGTAACAGTAATAGTTTTCTTTGTTTTAATGTTGCTTCAATTAATGATAGTGATACTATCACAACCATAGAGACGGTTTTCTCGCGGTTTTTCTGGTTTTGGCGGGTTATCTCACCTAAAACGGAGGATTGTACCATGGGAAAGGCAGCATTGCGGGGACTTGAAGACCACACCGCCTTTGAGATGAATGAGAACCAGAACAATGGAAGGCGGCAAAATCCCCTTTCAGAATTGATGAGGGCGGTATTTCTCCTCGCTATCCACGATCTCTACGGAGGAAGAGAAAAGCGCGAAAGCGCAATGCAGTTCATCCTCTCAGATGATGAAGAGCATGTGTTCTCCTTCCATTCGATCTGCAACTATTTTGGAATGGATCCACTTAAAGCGCGAGCAAGAATACTTGACGGAGATAGGGTCCGAACCCGTCGACGCAACTGGTAGAATTAAAGCGCTTGTTGTTTTGGTACGGTGGCCAACGTACCGAGCTTCGAGTGTGATACTTCCTTCTTTACTCAGGGCTAAGAGACTTTTTACTTCGTCCGCATGCGATGCTCACAATCTCAGCTGAGCAGCTCAAAATACCCCCTCGTCAGAAACTCTCCTCTCTGTTACCGTGAAATTGTTGAAACGGTTAGCTCAGCTTATTCATCTGAGAAGGTAAAGAAGCTGAAGTTTTGGCGAATAATCGTCGAGGAGAAACGATGGCCTTTCGGCCCAGCGTTCCGAGCGATTTCTCTGCCTCGCCTCTCGGGTCAATTGGCGACAGGGAAGAAAATTCTGCCCCACTGTTGAGGTCGACAGCTGATCACTTGCTGGAGACACTTTATCCCTCCATAAAGCTTCCCTCGTGTTCCTGCAAAAGTTGGACTCCTGAACTTACCGAAGCTTTAAGCCCGCTCCTCGAAATTCCCGACCTGGTGATTCGTATCCCTCCAGAAGGAAATTTTCTCCTTAACGGCGTCAAATTTCATTCTCGAACTGAGGCCGCGGCCGGGGTGCTGATGGAACAGTATATTCCTGGGTTCGAACTGATTCCGTGGAAAACAATTCAAGTTCCAATCGGACTAGGGAGTGGAGGAGACCTCCAAACTGTCGATTTTCGCTTTGGAAATAACTTTATTGAATACCATCCTCCTCGGGTGAAGCGGTTTCCCTCGAATCGTCGAGCGAAGCGCCGTCGAAAGAATGAGCCACGAAAGTTGCGTGAGTTGAGACGCCAGTTGAACGATTCTCACGGAAGACCTCGAAGAAAGAAGAAGCTCCTTCAGGAGATGCGAGACTTTCTTGGCGAAGGATATCGCCGAAAGCGAGAGATGCAGCTTCGGAATAGTCCTCTCGTGCAGAGGTTCTCTCTGTTTGTTGTGGCTACCCCACAGGAGCTGTACCAGGACGTTATCCTCCGGTTCGGCCGTAGACGTCTTCCATCACCTGAGCGCTTTGTCGCGCTCTTTAGAGACCTCACTTTTCAAGTGGAGGTTGGTTCAGAGACGTCAGAGCGAACGGACGGGGAGGTGCACTCGAAGACACCACCGGCTTGTAAGAGGCGGAAGCAGCATCCTGGTCGTCGCAACTAGAAGTGGTTCCAGTATCCTTTGTGGGGTCAGATCGACCTCTAACTTCCCAAATTACTTCAAATTGTTGCGCCTTAGGAAAACTCGCTGTTCAAGGTATCATAATCTGATAGGTGGTCGAATATATTGTTCGGATGGGAGTCTTTAATGTTGGAACCGGAACATGAGAAAGGCAGTGGAGATGCTGAAGCAGGTTCTCAAGGAGAAGCTTTTTCTCTCCTGACCTATCGCCAGGAATCACGGGCACAAAAATCAAGTCGACAAGCACAAGCCTGGGAAGACCTCAAGCAAAATGGAACTCTTCAGATCTGTTCTGCCACTGTTTCGCTCTCCGACGGTGGGCAGAAACTGACTGTTCAGATAGGGATTCCGGAAGACGGAATTGTCGATCGTAAATCTCTCAACGAGCTGGTGAACCCTCTGCCAGGAGAGATTCGAGAATTTGCTGTGGAGCCGTTCGCAGAAGAGGTTATTCCGTGGAGTGCACTCGGGGCGAGTGATGCGACGACTTCGAAATTGAGCGGTTTGATTCATTGCGCGTGGCAAGAGATGGTTGCAAATCAAATTGAGCATGATCTTCTCAACTATCATGAGAACGAGGCGCGACGGGAAATGGTCGACCTTGCCCAACGGATTAATAACCTGCGGGAAGAGGGAGCAACTATGGAGCGAACCGTAGAGCTTGAGTTTCTCCCTGATTCTGAAAACATCGAAGATTCAATCGTTCGTATGACAGTCCATAACCAGCAACCGTTTGAAGATTTTGAGAATTTGAAATCAAAACTCTTATCGGGAGATACGCTAACGGCGTTAGATGTGGCTGGTGGAATGGGTCTTATGATTGCCTTGGGCACGTATCCGAACGCGCGACAGGAAGAGGTCGTTGGCGAGGATGGGTCACTCGCGTATCATCTTATCTTTGAAGCGACTTTGAGAGAGATGGTGACGGTTTGCGAAGCTCGCGCAGCGTAGAGCTTTCACAAAGGGCTACGGTCAAACAGTCCCATTGTAACCCTCTGAAGCGAGGTCCTGTTTTTCCACGAGTGACCTGTAGAGGCCACCTTGCTCCCTCAGAGTGAAATGGTCCCCTCGTTGGATAATCTTTCCCTTATCGAGAACAAGTATTTCATCTGCGTTTTGCACGGTAGAGAGGCGATGAGCAATGATCAGACAAGCTCGATTTTCACGTAGTGTGCTCAAGGCCTTTTGAATCTCATGTTCCGATTCGCTATCGAGCGAGGAGGTGGCTTCATCAAAGAGAAGAATGCTCGGATTCTTTAAAAGTGCACGAGCGATCGCCAGTCTCTGCTTCTGCCCTCCACTGAGTTGAACTCCTCTTTCTCCAACATAGGTTTCAAGCCCCTCCGGAAGCGATTGAATAAATGAAGACAAGTAGGCTTTCTCACAAGCTTCCGCGAGTTCTTCATCTGACGCGTCGCGCTTTCCGTAGAGGAGGTTTTCTCGGATCGACAATGCAAACAATTGGGGCTCCTGAGGTACGATAGCGATGTGGTTTCGGATGGTCCGCAAAGAAAGATCGGCATAGGAGACGCCACCTAACAGTAGCTCGCCCCTCGTGGGCTCATAGAAAGCAAGGAGGAGATTCATGACCGTCGATTTTCCACTTCCGGAGGGGCCAACAAGGGCAACAGTTTTTCCCGGAGAGAGAGAGAATGAGATGTTGTGCAGAACTTCTTCGTTTGGTCGAGAAGGGTAGGCAAACGAGACCTCCTTGATATCTACATTCCCAGGAGCCGTAGGTGTCTTCTTGTCCTCTCGAGGTTTTTCATGAGGGGCGTTCAAAATCTCAAAAATTCTCTCTGCTGCGCCAGAAGCTTGAAGGAGTTCTCCTATTCCTCCAGCAAGAAACGCAAATGAGATGGCAACGATTACACCGTACAGCATAAACGCTGTGAGATCTCCGGCATTCATCTGTGAGAGTGCAACAAGTCGGATACCATAGAGCAGTATCCCAATGATTGCGACATTCATGAGAAAGCTCACGAACGAAGCAAAAAAGGCAGAGACTCTCGATCGGGCAAAGCCTGCATCAATAGTCTTTAGGATCGCATTTCCAAATCTGTTCTGTTCAAAAACTTCTTGATGAAACGCTTTTACGGTTCGGATTCCTCCAAACGTCTCTTCAGATACATTTGTTGCGTTGCCGAGTTCTTGCTGTTGGAGCTTGGAGAGTCTTTTGAGTTTTTTCCCAAGATACACCGAGCACCCGACGACGAGAGGGAGAATGAGAGTGAGAAGCAGAGTCAATCGGAGAGAGAGCAGAGCCATCAGAACCACACCAACGACAACCTGAAAGGTGTATCGGATGGTAACTGACAGTCGAATACTGAGGATATCCTGCAAGAGCGAAGTATCGCTCGAAATTCTAGAAATGAGATCTCCAGTGCGGTGTTGATCAAAAAAGGTTAGATTTCTTGAAATAAGTTGATCGTACAACTGAGTTCGAAGGCTGTTCACAATCCGAATTCCGATCACTGAGAAAAGGAAGGATCGAAAGTAAAAACAAACAGCCTGGAAGAGAAAAAGTCCCGCCAGTGCAAAGAGAAGGGGGGTGAGATTCTCCACTACCAAAGAGAGATCTCCACTATCAATAAGTCTTCGGACAATTTCCGGTATCGCAAGATTTACGAGGCTTCCCGCTCCAAGGGCAACCAAGGCAAAAACGAACAGCTTTCGATGAGGCTTGAGGAGAAGCAAGAGCTCCAAAATGTCTTTCGGTATAACGGAAGCCAAATTTTTCATGACTTGATTCGAAGAGTTCTTCAGTCGTTTAGCCGTCAGCCTTTTTCTATTGAAGTAAGCGCTCTCAAAATAGACTATTATTCGAACCGCCGATCAAGGCCTTGAAAAAATGAGTACTTGCGCCGTACAGCCTCAATTGTGAGGAGTCCTCCCAGGTGAACATGGAAGGGAAGTAACGGGGGATAAATCCGGGATGTGGAAGGTCGTAACATTTTGTATCTTGCTTGCTTTCTCCGGAATTGTCAGCTGGTGGGCTGATGAGCTTCCGTGGTTGCGAAAATTTGAATATCAACTCTGGGACTTGCGTACAGAGCTGGTGGCGGATCCTCAGAATGCGAGAAAAGACATTAAGATCGTTGTCATAGATCAACGCTCGCTCAATGCCTTGGAAAAGGAGGATCTCACGTGGCCTTGGCCGAGACCTATTTACAAACCTGTTGTGGAGTGGCTGAAGGGTGCAGGTGCAAAGGGAATCGGTTTCGATATCCTGTTTACTGAAACTGGCGTTTCCGGCCTTGTTGATGACCGAGAGTTTGCGAGTGCGTTCACGAGAGATTTTCCGGCAGTGCATGTTGCCTCCGCCGGGGATGGCCAAGGGAGCATACCGGTTGACCTTCCGCTTGCCTCCATTTCTCCGGAGATTTCAGCCATCATTTCAAAGCGCTCGTTTTCCCGGGCGACTTTTCCAATAGAAGAGCTTTATCCAGGCACATCGATAGTGGGTCTCGTTACTGTCGAGGCTGACGAAGACGGTATTTTCCGACGCATGCCTCTTGGAGCAACGGTCTTTGGTAAACCGTTTTATTCTCTCGCCTTTGCCCTCTACGCTGCAACGCATAAGGATGAATCGATTGATTGGGTCGCCCCGTATTCCACCGATGATGGTTCCGTGATCGTGAGGCTGCACGGTGGAAGCGAGACATTTCGAACCTATTCATTCGCTGATGTCTTAGCAGTCGCCGTTGGAGGTTCTCCCTCGGAGGAGATTACAGCTGAGGACTTTAAAGGGAGTTACGTGCTTGTCGGAGTTTGGGCACCTGGTCTTCAAGATCTCCGACCAGTATCCCTCGGACGAACAGAGTACCGTGGAGTGGAGTTTCACGCCGCAACGCTGGACAATATCCTTTCGCAATCTTTTGTTACGGAGACGTCTCGTACCATCGATGTGCTTTTTGGCGTTTTCCTCACGGCTCTCGTGAGTAGTTGTGTCCTCTTTTTGCCCACACCTGCGCTCTCGGTTGTGATTGCCTCTTTGGTTGTCGTCGCAGCTGTTCTCTTTACTGTCATGTTGGCTGACGCAGGTGTTTGGATAGCCCTTGCAGCTCCCTTACTTTCAGTTGTCACTGCCATCACGGGTTCTCTCTGGCTTCAGTTTCTCTTTGAAGGGCGACAACGAAAGTTTCTGAGGCGAGCGTTCAGCCATTACGTGAACCCTTCAATCGTCTCCCAGATCGTAAACGATCCTACTCATCTCTCGTTGGGGGGACAAAAGAAGCGAGTGAGTGTCTATTTTAGTGATTTGGCGGGCTTTACGACGCTATCTGAAAAGCTCTCGACCGAACAACTCACGCACTTCCTGAATTGGTATCTCGGTGAGATGACGGAGATCGTTCTTCGAGAGGATGGAACGCTCGATAAGTACGAAGGAGATGC
>JAGRAO010000224.1 GCA_020434565.1 Bdellovibrionales bacterium | reverse complement strand
TGGCGGAGAGGCCGTTAATGAGTCCAACGTGCCGGGAAACTTGTTCCCAGTTTCCGTCCTTAATGTGTTCACACAATTCGTCGGCCAACCGTTTCTGTTTTTCAAGTATGCCGTCATAAGAGTCTAAGCGAGCAAGCACTTCGCTCGGAACATTCTCCTTCTTTTTGAGTGTTTCCTTAGCACTCAAAATGGCGCTCTCCAATTCGGTGAATGATTGAAAGAGCCTGTGGATGATGTTGTTTTCTTGCATATAGCCCCTGCCTTATCTGCGTTTCAGTTATAAGAGTTATTCAGCCCACCGCGGGCCGTGTAGCATTTCGACCATCCATTGTCCGTTTGAGCCTTCTTCTTGGGTTGTGCCTCGCTTTCGCTTCTTGGCCTAGAGGGCCTAAAACAGAACGCTATCCTTGCGAACTTACAATCTCCTATCGCAAGAGCTATGCCGTCTGTAAGTTGCTGAAACTGCTCATAGAGTATAGAGTCAACCTGTCTTTTTTCACAACAACGATGATTTGAGATACTCCAGAAGCATCGTTTTTTGAGGGAGTTAGCCCTTTGCCTCTCTCTGAGACATGTTGCATAAGGTTTGGGCACTTTCCGTGGGCTCTTACGCTCTCGTCATAATATTTCTTGAGGAACAGTCGGGAGAGCGGGAAAGCTGATTTCTCACAACGCTATTTTTTTGAAGTACTTCCAATTGGGTTTGGGTTCTACTCGTTTGCATATACTCCCTGAAGAGGCACCTTTGCGCGGCAAGAGTCCCTATCTTGAGGATATGGAGTGGCCGGTAGAAGCGCTCAACGATCCTCCGCGTGCCCTCAGAGGACTTGCGAAAATTGTCGATGGCGGATTGTGTCACCGGTGTGGATCGTGTGTTGGGATTTGTCCAACAGGAGTTCTCGGTTTTGATAAGAGTGATTATCCAGAGGTAAAAAACCTGTCAGCATGTACAGATTGTGATCTGTGCGTGAAGGTTTGCCCGGGAGACGAGTTTGCTTTTGAGCGGTTGCATGAGAATCAGTTTCAGAAAGTTCCCGATATTGAGAACACCCACGGGTCGTTTCTTGAGGCGACTATAGCCTATTCTTCTCAAGCGCAAGTTCGCGAAGACGGGACAAGTGGTGGAGTTATTACGGGTCTTTTGGAGCAGATGCTTGAATCTGGTGCGATCGATGGAGCGGTCGTCATTCAATCAGATGAAAATGTCTTGTGGAAGGGAAAGCCAGTTATTGCTCGTACGAGGGAAGAGATTCGGCGTGCTACTAAGTCGAAGTATGCAATCTCACCAACAAATAGCGTATTTTCAGAGATTCTTCGACAGCCCGGTCGGTATGCTTTTGTCGGGCTCCCTTGCCAAATTCACGGATTTGTAAAGGCGTGTGAGCTTGACCCTCGGCTTCGCGAGCGAGTTGTAGTGACGATAGGACTTTTTTGTCACGCAGCAATTGAACACGAGGCCTTTGAAATCATCTGGGAGTCTCTGGGCGAAAGGGCGAGGGGCGCCAAGAGGTTCATCTCTCGAATCGGGAAGCATCCGGGTGCTCCGCATATTGAACTCGCTGATGGAAGCCTGTATCCGGTGTATTTTGGTGATATGCGAGGATATCGTCCTTCTTCTATGGAAGTTATCAATATCCTCTATCGACTCTATACTCCACCGCGGTGCCTCACCTGTTTTGATGCGCTGGCAGAATTTGCAGATATCGCTGTGGGAGATCCCTGGATGGCGCCGCCTGAGGACAATATCGATTTCAAAGAGGGATACAGCTTTGTCTTGCTCCGCACTGATCGAGGGCGAGATGTGTATCGAGTTGCGTGTGAACGAGGAGCTTTAGTGTCGATGCCGATCACCGAGAAAGAAGCACTCGCCTGCAACCGGAAAATGGCGACAGAGAAACGGTGGCGAGCCTTTCGAGTAATTGAGACCCATAGGCGTCAAGGAAAGAGTATCCCGGCGTATGGAGATGCAGCGCGGAGATTTCCGAGACATTCGGGGCTTCAGTTTCTCGAAACTGAAGCGCATATGCTGAGCCATATTTTTTGTTTTATACCGAAGCTTCGAAAGCCGGTTCTTCAGTTTTTCCTTGGTAAAGGTGGGTATCTTCTCTTGTGGCTGAACAACAAGAGGAGGTGGTTAAGATTCTTTCTCCGTGATCAGACGGCGCTTTGGAAACGGAGGTTGTATGGTCGCCGTTGAGATACCTGAACAGATTGTACCCGACACACGAGAGGAGCCGAGTTGGCCGTTAAAACTGTTTGCCGCCTCTCCTCTGAAACAGGAGAAATGGGGGGCTCTTGAGGACGTGCTCGAATCGATCGCTGGCTCTACCGAGAAGGCGGTTGAAGGGAGGGAGTGTCTCGATATTGGAGCAGACAACGGTGTCCTCAGTATCCTTCTCCGCCAACTCGGTGGGCGGTGGTCGAGCTGTGATCTCTCATCTGTTACCGTGGAATCAATCCGGACGTTGGTTCATGATCGAGTTTTCCAAATCGATGGCAAATCAACCCCTTTTTCAGCTGGTCAGTTTGACCTTGTGGTCATCATCGATCTCCTCGAACACATCGAAACGGATCGGGAGTTTGTGAACGAACTGTATCGGATCACAAAACCCGGAGCTGACATCATTGTAAATGTTCCCAATCCGAAAGAGGGCATGTTGCGAAAGATTCGCTTTCTTCTTGGCCAAACGGATGAAAAGCACGGTCATGTGCGACCTGGGTATACGCCGGAGGAGCTCACGGAGCTCTTTGGAGATAACTTTACCTTACTCACACACCGTTCGTACTCGCGCTTTTTCTCAGTTGTCGCAGATACCGCTATTACTGCGGCGATTGAGTTTCTCCAAGCTCTCGGGGGAGGCAAGATTCGTTCTTCGTCCAAGAGATCGACTGGGATGCCGAAATCAGAGGTAAGCAAAGGAACTCTCATCACCGCCTCAGAAATTCGCAAATATGAAAAACTTTTTCGTGTTTATCGATTCGTAGCTCCGTTTTTGCGTGCGCTTGTGAAGCTCGATCACTTCTTCCCGTGGTTGCACGGAAATGTTTACGTCGCAGCATTTCGACGTACGGAGAAAGCCTGCACTCCCACTCTCGAAAGTGAACAGTATGACGGACTAGACCCGTTAGAATAGCGCGCTCTATGGCCGACGAACTTCTTGACTGCATAGTGGTTGGAGCTGGAATAAGTGGTCTGGCGACTGCGAAAATTTTGGCAGCGTCAGGTTCGTCCGTCGCAGTTCTCGATCGGAAGGGACTCGCAGAGGAAACCTCTTCGAATAGTTTAAGAATTATGCATGGAGGGATTCGATACCTCCAACAGCTCGATCTCTTTCGAGCAGGTCGCTCTTTTCGGGACCAATGCCGAATCTTTCGCGAGTATGGGGAGTTCGTTCGAGAGCTTCCGTGTCTTATGCCACTCGAAAGATTTGGGATGAAAAGTCGATTTCCAGCTACGGTTGGCTCACTCCTCTTTCGGTGTGTGGGTTTCGCTGCAACTGGTGCTTTGCCAACTTCGAGGGTTCTCTCTCGGAACGAAGCCGAAAAATCGATTCCTGCCCTTTCTTCACTTTTTTCTTGTGGAGCTTTTTCGTGGAGTGATGGGCAACTTGTCGATCCCCGCGGGTTGGTTAGTCGTCTTGCTCAAGAGATTGAAAGCGGGTCGGGTTCGGTTATTACTGAGTGTGAGGTCTCGCAAATACGAGAGTCTCTAAAAGAGAGGCGAGTACTGCTGGAAACCTCAATAGGCTCACTTTTTGCGCGAACCGTGGTGCTGGCTCCTGGGCCTTGGGTTCAGCGAGCGCTTTTTCCAGCAGCACCGTACCATGGCCTGAAGCTCACAAAAGCCTTTAACCTCGTGTTTCGAACGAGTCGGCCTCTTCCGTGTGCCTTGGGAGTAAAAACCGAACACGGTCGTTTGCTTTTTATCACTCCTCGAGACGGTGTCACTGCCGTTGGTACCTGGTATTCTCAGTGGAACGAGCCAATTGAAGAACTGAAGGTTCACGAAGAAGAAATTGAGCAAGCCATCGCGGAGTGTAACTCTCGCTTATCCAAAGAGCTCTTTCGACGAGAAGAGTTGGCTGGAGTAGAAGCGGGCCTCCTCCCTATGAAAAGGGTATCGAACGGAGAGCCGGTGTTGTTTGGTCGGGACGAGACGAAAGCATCCGGCAGAGTCATTTCTCTCTTGAGCACCAAGTACACGACTTTCTTGAGCCTCGGTGAAAGGGCTGCCAAAGAGGTCATAACTCTGCTCAACACTCATTCGTAAGGCTCGAGGGGTCATGCTCTCGACTGAAAGAGGTGTCGTACAAGAGAAACCGAATTTTCACTCGCTTTCGGAAGAAAGCGAAGAAAGTCGTCTGGCGCCACCCCGTTCGCTTTGTCAGAGACCGTCCGCGCGATTAAGAGCGGAATTTGGTGCAGATGGCATACCAGAGCGACGCTCGCTCCCTCCATTTCTATGATATCGCCCCGGAGTTCATCAACAAGATAAGCGTGTGAATCACGCCCGGCGTGAGTGAGAAATTGGTCTCCAGTAAGTATTCTTCCAGTGTGAAGTGTCAGATCAGGGCAGTCTCGAGCGATCGCTATGAGTTCAGGGTCACACTGAAAGATATGAAGATCCGTATAGGGGACTTGGCCCAATTTAAAACCAACCGCGGTGGCGTCGAGATCATATTGCATCGCGTCTACACCAAGGACGAGATCGCCAATTTCGTAAATGGGGTTTAGAGCTCCACCTATACCTGTGAAGAGCAACGCCTGAGGGGAAAATTCATCCAGGATTCTTTGGGTGAGGACAGCGGAGAGGACCTTCCCCACACCTGATTTGGCGACCACGACTTCTGTGTCAAAGAGTGAGCCACGAAACATCGGAAATCCTCGCCACTCACGACGCTCGACATGATTCATAAGTGAGAGAAAGCCGTCGACCTCAGTATCCATTGCACCGAGAATCGCAATAGGGGAAGCTGAGTCAGAAAAATAAGGCATGAGCATTTCCTTTGTGAGAGATCGTTTCCTGGGGAGCTATAGCATGGAAAGAGAAAACCTCGAAAAGAATGTTACAGGTTTCAGCAAAGGGGGAATGCCTCGACAGGCAACTCTCAGGTCTCCTGTCGCCCCATTTTGTTTATCCCTCTGCTTGTTGCTATTTCTCGTCCTCGTAGCGGGGGGCTGTTCGGGTGGAAAGCCGCAGCTGGTAGTCGCTTCCTCGTCTGATATATCCGATTTTGATCGGTGCGTGGCTGCCGGATACCGGGTCTTGAGAAGTTATCCTCCTCGTTGTGTAACCCCAGATGGCCGAGTCTTCACGCAAGACAATACTCCCAATCAATCAAAGAAGAACCCCCAAGGAAATATCTGCGTGGATAAGTGCGGAAATAGGACGTGCGAACAGATAGTCTGTATGTCTGAAGGGTGTCCGTGTCCAGAGGATCCGGTTTCTTGTCCGCGTGATTGTACGCTTCAGGGAGGAGCAGATGATGTTTGGTAGCTCGTCGAAGGCAAAGAGATCGAGGCCCTCCTGATTGTGAATTCGCTGCTCTTTTTTCAAAATGAAATCGTAAGGCAGTTTCTTCCAGGTGAAGTCTGTGAACTGAGGCTCAGTGGCGCGCGTGCGGCCTACGTGCGGCAGTGGCACTCACTCTCAGAGGGGAAAGAATTTCCAGCGCTGCTCCATCAATACGGGCGCGGGAGGGCGTCGGTCGCAACTCTTTCAGAGCAAGAGATCTGCTTTACTGGACGATTTGAGCCATTAGAGATCGAACGACTGAAAGTTCTTGCAATTGTAGGAGTAAGTCGTCCTCAGACGGTAAAAAAAGTGATTCACAGCGCTGTTACTTTTGGAGTCGAGGAACTCGTTCTTGTCGGTACCGAGCGGGGGGAAAAGAGTTATCTTCAATCTCACTCACTCGCTCCCGACCAGATCCTTGAGGAGACTGTCCGCGCGTTGGAGCAGGCAACGGATCCCCATCCGCCAGCTATCTCACTTCTCAAGCATTTTGGAGAACTTCGAAGTCGGCTCACGCTTTTTTGTGAGCACGGTGGGAGAAGCGCCTGCAAGTACGTTCTCGATCCTGGAAAAGATGGGGAATCGGGAGGAGGTCAGGGTCGCATTGCGCC
>JAGRAO010000223.1 GCA_020434565.1 Bdellovibrionales bacterium | reverse complement strand
ACGCTTAAAATCCAAGCAGGGGCCAATTGATCTCAAAATTACATTGATACTATAGTGAAAAGATTAAATAAACCGGCCAGTGTATTTTTATGTAGATCATTGCATAATTATACAAATTCACGTATTACCTCTCTGTATATTTATGCTTTCCAAAAAGGGCTCCATGAAAAAGATAGTTTTAGCCTACTCCGGCGGCCTCGATACCTCAGTTATCCTGAAGTGGTTGATTGATCAAGAGTTTGAGGTGATCGCATACCTCGCAGACGTCGGGCAGAACGAAGACCTTCAAGCCGCAAAAGAGAAAGCGCTCCGGTGTGGAGCCTCAAAGGTGTTTGTTGAGGATCTCAAGCAAGAGTTCGTCGAAAAGTACGTCTTCCAGGCCTTAAAGGGTGGAGCGATTTATGAGGGCCGATACCTTCTTGGAACCTCAATTGCACGGCCAGTAATAGCGAAGAGACAGATTGAAATCGCAGTCGCCGAGGGAGCGGAGTATGTTGCACACGGCTCGACTGGCAAGGGAAACGATCAGGTGCGGTTTGAACTCGCGTACTATGCGCTGTGTCCGGGCATCAAGGTTATCGCTCCGTGGAAGGATGCTCAGTTTCTCGAGCAGTTTAAAGGGCGACCAGATCTTCTCGCCTATGCGAAATCAAAGGGAATTGATATCGACTCGGCAACTGACAAACCACCGTACAGCATGGATGCGAACCTCATGCATATTAGCTACGAAGGTGGTGTACTCGAGAATCCCATGACTCCTCCTCCTGCTGGCATGTTCCGAATGACGGTGGATCCAAGCAAAGCTCCTGATAAGCCGTTGAGGCTCTCTGTCTCCTTTGAAAAGGGCGTTCCAGTGTCTGTTGTAAATTTTGATACGGGAGCGAAGAAACAGGGCTCGCTTGAGCTTTTTAAGTACCTCAATCAAGTAGGTGGTGAGAACGGAGTAGGAAGAATCGATATAGTCGAGAATCGGTATGTCGGTATCAAATCACGTGGAGTGTACGAGACCCCAGCGGGGAGCATCTTGTGGACTGCACACCGCGATTTAGAACTCATCTGTCTTGATAGGCAGGTTCTCCGACTCAAGGAAAAACTGGTGCCTGAGTTAGCAGATATCATCTATAACGGGTACTGGTTTTCGCCGGAGATGGAGTTTCTCTCTACTGCAGTTGAACAAACGCAACAGTACGTTAATGGAACCGTACATCTTGAACTGTACAAGGGCTCCATCACTGTATTGGGAAGGGAGTCACCGAATTCTCTCTACAACCCAGAGCTCGCCAGTATGGACATCGAAGGTGGTTACGACCAGAAAGATGCAAAAGGTTTTATCCGCGTCAACTCGGTTCGACTTGCTGCGTATCAGTCTATGAAACAGAGGTTTCAAGGCTAGAGTCAACCACTCTGGTGTTTCTCCAGAGATACTCTGACCCAAGCCGCAGACCTGCTATGGTATGCGGGTAAGGTGAATCTATAGTCGGAAGAGACAGCTCCATGACAAAACGGCTTTGGGATAAAGGAAATGCTCTCGACACCGAGGTTCACAGGTTCACGGTCGGACTCGATCATGTGTTTGACCAACGACTGGCCGTCTTTGATGCAGTCGCGAGCGCCGCTCACGCTCGAATGCTGAATCGAATCGGAGTTCTCGAGTCAAAAGAGTGCTCCTCGCTCCTCTCTGAGCTTCAAAAAATCGCCGAGGAGAGTCGAGCAGGGGAGTTTTCTATTTCGCCTGATCTTGAAGATTGTCACACGGCGATAGAGATGCGTCTCACGGAGACCCTCGGTGAAGCAGGGAAAAAGATTCATACGGGGAGATCCCGAAACGACCAGGTACTTGTCGCACTCCGGCTCTTCTTGCGTGAGGAGCTCTTGGGACATCTGGAGCTACTCGAAGACCTGGTGTCCGTTCTGACAGAGAAAGCAAAGCAAGAGCTTGTGACTCCACTCCCCGGATATACTCACATGCAGCGAGCGATGCCAACGACCGCAGCGACTCAGATATTATCGTACGCCGAGTGGAGCCAAGCTCTCGTTCACGATGGTCTCTCTCTGCTGCACTCACTTAATTGGAACCCCCTTGGAGTTGGATCTGGTTTTGGGGTCCCACTCGAGCTTGACCGCGACTACACCTCAAAACTGCTCTCCTTTGAACAAACCCAACCAAATCCAATCTTTGTTCAAAGCACTCGCGGGCGAGAAGAGCTTAAATTTTTGAATTGGCTCACCGACATCTCCTCGCTCATTGAAAAGAGCGCCCTTGATCTCCTCCTCTTTTCAACCCAAGAATTCGGTTTCGTATCGATTCCGGTAGAGTTTACTACCGGATCATCAATCATGCCGCAGAAGCGCAATCCTGACGTGTTAGAGCTTCTCCGCGCACAAGCGAGCAGAGTACGCGCAATGCGAGACGAACTTCAGGGGATACTCGCAAAGCTCCCTTCGAGCTATCACCGAGACTTGCAGTATGCAAAAGAGCCTCTCTTCCGTTGTACGGACGAGGTCCGACGTGCTGTCACTATTTTCACCGCGGTATTCCCCAAACTTTCGTTTAACAGAGAGAGAGCCCTCGAAATGTTCGAAGGTGAACTCTTTGCTACCGATGAGGCATTTCGGCTCGTCGCACTTGGCGAACCGTTTCGTGATGCCTATCTCCATGCAGCTGAAAAACTCAAAAATGGCGAAATTCCTGTGGCAGAACTTACCGAAGCGTTCTTGGCTCGGGAAAAAGTTCGTTGTGAAAAAGAGCTTCTTGAGCTTGAACTTCGACGAACGTCGATCGCAAAAGTGATCGCAGGAGTCCGGGATGCTCATGCATCGGTTTGTCGTGACATCTTTAAGGAGCCCTGATGAAAAAGCAGATTGGAGTTGTCGGGGCGAGTGGTTATACGGGAGCAGAATTGCTGCGACTTCTCGCCTTGCATCCTGACTTTGACGTAACCAATGTAACTGCTCATTCTCAAGCTGGAAAGTCCGTAAGTGCCATTCATCCACATCTTGCTGGTATCTATCCACAGCTCGTTACCGAAACCTTTGACCAAGCTCTCGGTTCGCTTCTCGGGTGCGATTGTGTCTTTGTCGCGCTTCCTCATGGAGAGTCGCTCTCTGTGATTCCGCTTCTTGAAAAAGCAAAGCGAGTGATTGATCTGGGAGGAGATTTTCGTCTCCGAAAACCGGAGAGCTACCAGCGGTGGTATGGGGCACCACATACAGCACCACAGCTCCTCGAATCTTTTGTGTATGGCCTTCCGGAGCTCAACCGAGAACAGCTCTGTGGCGCTACGCGAATTGCAAATCCCGGATGTTATCCGACTGCAGTCAGCGTGGGAGTGAGCCCCCTCCTTTCGCACAAACTTGTTGCACCAACAGTCATCGCGTCTTGTGTCTCTGGGACTTCTGGTGCGGGAAAGAGCTTGAAAGAGAATATGCATTTTTCTTCGGCGGACGAAAACGTCTACTCCTACAGGGTCGGTTCTCATCAACACACCCCAGAGATCGAACAAGCGCTCACCTCAGTAGCGGAAGTTCCGGTGCGGGTAAATTTTATTCCACACGTTGCCCCAATGACTCGGGGAATTCATGCGACCTGTGTCTTGAACCTCCACGATGGGGTTTCACCGGAGACAGTTCGCGATGCCTATCGTGAAAGCTATGAGCATGAAGCATTCATTTCACTTCTCAATTATCCTCCGAACACAAAAGAGGTACGTGGCACAAATCGTGTAGCACTTCATGTGGTAGTCGATCAGAGATTGAATCAGGTCGTTGTAACATCGGTCATCGATAACTTAGTGAAAGGGGCAGCTGGGCAAGCCATTCAGAATGCAAATATCTGCTTTGGCTACCCAGAGACGCGCGGCCTTGAACTGTCAGCTTTTTATCCCTAACGAGGAGAGCAGATGACTCGAGAAATAGAAGACACACAAGCGAAGGCCGAGGTTCTCTCTCAGGCACTTTCATACATCAGGCGGTTTACGGGGAAGAGGGTCCTTATCAAAGTCGGAGGAGAGCTCTTTGAGAATGAAGCAGCGGCAAAGAGTCTCGCGTCGGATCTCTCCTTCCTCCGAACTGTTGGTGTTGATGTCGTTCTCGTTCACGGTGGTGGACCTCAGATCTCAAAGGCTATGAAGCAGTTTCGAAAGGAACCGGTTTTCGTCAAGGGACAGAGACAAACTGATAGTGAGACCCTCGATCTTACGGCGATGGTGTTGCTTGGTGATATTAACCGACGGATTGTTTCGCTGTTGAATGTCGCCGGAGCGAGGTCGATCGGGCTCTCTGGAGCAGACGACTCAATGCTTCTTGTTGAGCAGCTCGATCCGGAGCTTGGATTCGTCGGTACTGTGAGAGAAGTAAATACTGATCCGATTGATCGGCTGCTTGAATACGACTACATACCAGTCATTGCTGGCATGGGGGTTGATCGGAGCGGACAGCTCTATAATGTCAATGCTGACTCGGTAGCCGGGAAAATTGCTGTCGCAATTGGGGCAGAAAAATACATTCTCCTTACAAATGTGCCAGGATTGTATGAGACGTTTGGAGAAGAGGACTCGCTTATCTCTGAGATCGATTCCCACGGACTTATTCGACTCATTTCAACCAACAAACTCTCAGAAGGGATGATTCCAAAAGTGGAATCGATCCTTAGTGCGCTCAAAGGCGGAGTGAAAGATGCCCATATCCTCGATGGACGGATGGTCCACTCTGTTCTCCTTGAGATCTTTACCCCTGAGGGCATCGGGACAATGGTAAAAAACGGATAAACATGATGGAAGCAGCTTCTCCTTTTCTCAATACATACAAACGCTTTCCAGTTACCTTTTTGCGGGGGGAAGGGGTCCATCTGTTTGATACAGCGGGGAAAGAGTACCTCGACCTGCTCGCTGGAATTGCGGTTGTCTCGATCGGCCATGCACACCCTAAACTGGCAAAGGCAATCGCGACTCAAGCCTCTCAGCTCATCCATACGAGTAACCTCTTTTCGAACGAGCCGAACATTCAGCTTGCAGCGAAACTCACCTCTCTCGTGGATGGTACTTTTCGAGTGTTTTTCTCAAACTCAGGAACTGAAGCCATTGAATGCGCTATAAAGTTTGCTCGAAAAGCAGCCGCCGGAAAGCGTTCCACAGTCGTGTGTGCTGAGCGATCGTTTCACGGTCGAACTCTCGCAGCCTTAGCGGCAACTGGACAACCTCAGAAGTGGAAAGGATTTGAACCGCTCCCAGCCGGGTTTGTTCATGCGAGATTCAACGATCTCAAACATTTTGAGGAATCAATTGATGACAGCACGTGTGCGGTTTTGCTTGAGCCGATTCAAGGTGAAGGTGGGGTGTATCCCGCGACCTTAGAATTCCTTGCGGGCATTCGAAAGCTGTGCGACGAACGCGGAGCACTGCTTCTCTTTGATGAGATTCAGTCCGGGTGCGGACGGACGGGAAGTTGGTTTTCCTGGCAACAACTTGGAGCTCGCCCGGACGTGTTTGTGACTGCCAAGGGACTCGGTGGTGGCTTTCCCATTGGATGTTGCCTTGTCTCGCATGAATTATCCCACCACTTTCAACCGGGAGATCACGGATCCACTTTCGGTGGCGGCCCACTCGCTTCTGCTGCGGCTCTTACAGTGTTGTCAGTAATCGAAGAAGAGGGGCTCCTCGAGAACTCCAAAGAAATCGGTGCCCTTCTTGCAGAGGAGCTCCAGTCCCTCCCTCATGTTCTTGAGGTTCGTGGACGAGGCCTTATGCTCGGTGTACAGCTCGACTCGGACATTGCTGCTCAAGTCACAACGCAAGCGCTCGAAATGGGAGTAATTATCAATGCAGTGGCGAGTTCTACCTTACGGATAACCCCTCCGCTCTGTCTCTCCGAGAAGGATGCTCTCCATGGAGTGTCCGTTCTGGGAGATATTCTCTCCAATATACAAGGATAGGAGTACTCATGGCGAACGTTCGACACTTTCTCCGAGACGATGATCTTTCCTCAAGTGAACAGGCTCAGGTGCTCCTTACGGCCTTGCATCTCAGCCGCGTTCCTACAGCAGTTCCAGCGGCCCTCGCGAAGCGATCGATTGGACTCTTTTTTGAAAAGCCATCACTTCGAACCCGAGTTTCTTGTGAAGCGGCTTGTGTGAACTT
>JAGRAO010000222.1 GCA_020434565.1 Bdellovibrionales bacterium | reverse complement strand
TCCCAGATGGCCGGGATGCGACTCCAGAGCAAATCTATGCCAGGCTTGGGCGAATTGTTTTGCAAAATATCGTCGAAGATCCCGATCACGAAGCTCGCGAGCGAGCGTGGGATGAAATTAACTACAACTGATCTCCAGAACCAACATCTCTCTCCCACTCGCCAAAAATCCTGGGGGCACGCAGTCGCAATCTTAGAGTGATTTCGCCGATTCGGCTTCTTCTCTCTCCTCCCGCTCTAGTTCGAGCTGAGAACGGAGGGCCGTGACTATTTCATCGTTCGGAAATTCTTTCTGAGCCAAAGCAAGCGTAGATTCGGCCTCTTCCTGTTTGCCGAGGTAAACCAAGACTCGGAGATAGAGCCTTAAGAATGCTTGACGCCTCTCGGGAGTCGCTGGTGACTCCTTAATGCGGTTGAGATACTCAAGGGCTTTCGTCAGCTGACCGGTGGGATTGTCATTCGTTCGGGTTTCAAAGAGAGCTTTTGCGAGAAACAAGTTCGAGAGGTATTGAATGCCGAGATCAGCATCACTTTTTTCTTGGTTTTCCTGCTCGCTCCTTTTTGAAGACAGAATTCGAATGACACTGGGATAGTCTCCCTCGTCAAGGTAAGTCGCAGCGAGGAGAAGAGGCGATGACTTTGGTGTGGTATCCTCCGCGCTATCGGGTTTTTGAGCCTCCTGAAGAGATCGTTTTGCTTCTTCGCGTTTGTCCTGGCCGAGAAGAGCCTCTCCATATTTGGAAAATGCCCTGGACTTTGAGAATACGTGAAAGCGATTGAACCAAACAGCTTCGTGCAGGTACTCCTCTGCTCGTTCAAAATCTTTTGCGCCGAGAGCGAGACACCCGAGAACGAAGAGGGCATCCGAACTGGAGCCTCGAAGGTGTAGTGAACGCAGGGCAGCATTGTGGGCGGATTCAATTCTTCCCATTTCATACCGGCAAAGTGCGAGGAGGAGGAGCGGACGATCTCGTTCTCGGAGCGGCGTTTGCGCGAGACCTGATTCGACAAATTGAGCGCAGGCCTCAAAATCCTGCCGCTGATACGCTCGAAGGGCGTCTGATGTGTATTGATTGAGTAAGTGGTCTGCCTCAAAGGCTAAATCATCTCCCGGCTCGGCAACGAGAGAACGAAAATAGGTACTCACTTGTTCGGTCGGGATGAGTTTTTCTGCCCGGAGGGGAGCCGCAGTACATGTCAGGAGCACGAGGAGAAAGAGATTGATTCGGTGCATCATGGACCTTAAGGATGCCTCAATGAGGTGGTGAGGCATAAAATATATTCAGTTTTCGACCCGAAACTTCAGAATGCGCTCATTCGATTCTTCCGGGCGAATGTCTGTTTCCGAGACCAACACAAGAAGAAGACGCCGGACAGAGTCGTATCTGAGGAGCTTCAGGAAGGCCCAAGGCTACCAAAGGTCACCGCAGTCGAAAACTCCTTACACGTTCAATTTTGAACGCTTAGAATATGGAGGATTTTCTGGTAAATTAACTATTTAGGCCTGGTAGTTGTACATTTTTGTACCAACGGTTTCGAAATTGAGCGCCGAGTCCCCAGGATGAAGCATCGAAAGGAGAGGCCGGATGCTTTGAGTGAAGCCGGCAGGGTGAGAGAGCGTTCAGAGGCGAGTATGCACAAGGTCATGGTGGTCGATGATGAAGAGGCTATTCGGTCATCTCTTCGTCTCCTTCTTCGAAAAAATTTCTCCGTTATCACGGCTGAAGATGGTGAAGATGCTCTCGACCTCATTGGCAAAGACCAGCCTGATATCATTCTCCTCGACGTTATGATGCCGAAAAAAGACGGCATCGAAACGCTCCAGGAGCTTCACGAGCGCGGATTGGAAATTCCTGTTATTATGCTGACAGCTGCGAATACCGTGCGAACGGCTGTACAAGCGATGAAATATGGCGCCCGAGATTATCTCAATAAGCCTTTTAATGTCGAAGAACTCACCTCGCTTATAATTAGTACTCTGGAACGTCGGAATGAACCGCCCGTTCCCGCCTCTCATACAAAGGAGTTCGGCCGCAATGAGACGGCACAAGCCCAACTCATTGGTGACTCTGCTCCGATGAAAGATCTTCTTGAGCAGATTGAGAGCGTCGCTTCCCGCGATACGACAGTACTGATTACCGGAGAATCCGGGACTGGGAAAGAACTTGTCGCTCAGCGAATTCATGCGCTGAGTGGGAGACGGGACAAGCCGTTTGTTGCGCTCAATTGCGCGGCTATTCCAGAGACCCTGATTGAGTCTGAACTTTTCGGTCATGAGAAGGGCGCCTTTACGAGCGCGGTTGAAAAGCGAATCGGCCACTTTGAACTCGCGAATGGTGGAACGCTCTTTCTTGACGAGATAGGAGAACTGAGTCTTGCGGTTCAGGTGAAGATGCTTCGATTTCTCCAAGAACAAGAATTTTTTCCGGTTGGTCGAGCAACTCCCGTTCGAGTAAATGTTCGAGTTATTGCTGCTACCAATAGAGACCTCGAGGCTCTCATTCGTGAGCAAAAGTTTCGGCAGGATCTCTTCTATAGAATTAACGTCATTAATATTGAGCTTCCTCCGCTGAGAGATCGGTATGAGGACATTCCTCAACTTCTTGATTACTTTGTCTCACGCTTTGCGCCTGATTATGGAAACAGAATGATTCAATTCGATGAAGAGGCGCTCTCAGTAATGAGGGAGTACGATTGGCCGGGGAACATCAGAGAGCTTGAAAATGCTGTTGAGAGCCTTCTTGCCCTCGCTCCAGAGGAAACTGTGAGAGCAACGCACCTTCCCTCAAAAGTGCTCGCGCGAAAGCAGAAAATCGGTTGCGAAACACAGATCTTTGAAGGGGGTATGAACTTTGAAGAAGCCGAGCGCCAATTTGAGAGCGATATGATTCTCAAAGCTCTCCGCCGAACGAATTATGTCCAAACTCGAGCAGCAGAGCTGTTGGGAATTAGTCGGCGAATTCTGAAATACAAAATGGATAAACTTGGAATCTCCGAACAGGGAGAGGGCGAGAGTCTCTCCGAACAAGAACCTCCAGCTTCAGGTGCCGAATAGGAGAGGGGTCACTTAAAGAGGTCATCAAGTTTTTTGAGAGTGTCACTCTTTTTCTCTCCCCCAACAGATTGCCCCTGTCCCAATACGAAGTAATCACAAAAATTTGCGCGCTCCTTTTCGACTACTCGGTCAGCATTTGGTTCTCGGCACTGATTGTATGCCGACGGATCGTAGTGAGTGCATTGAATACAAGCATGAAGATCTGCTCGACACGAGTCACAGGTCTCGCTCCGTCCGACGGGCCTACCGCCAGAAAGGTCAATTTCAGCTCCGCATTTCACGCATTTCACCATAATTTTCCCTGCGAGAGTAGGCCTGGGGTAGAGTAGCAGACTTTCTATAAAGCATACCCCTTTATCCAGTTTGTCGCCAAGGATCACGCGAGAATGCTCTCATTGCCAACTTCCAGCTTCAAACCGTTTCGTTTTCTCTAACCTTTTGTGATACTGAGATCTTGCGACGTGGAGCGTCGAGATTCTGAAGACAACAAAAGAGGATGAGAGAATGAGAGAGAGTGGGCATGCTTCAGGAGCCTCAACTGAAAACGCAAATGTAAACGTTCACATTCTTGATTGTGGGCTTACGCTACTCGTTGAGGAAATGGCTTCGGTTCGGTCTGTTGCCTACGAGTTGCTCATTCCTGGGGGTATTGCTCTTGATCATCCGGGAAAGATTGGAGCTTCACATATTCTTGCTGAACTGACGAGCAGGGGAGTCGAGGGACTTTCCGCCCGAGAGCTCTCTGATTCTTTCGACCTGTACGGAATCAGACACTCAGAATCCGCTTCGATGAGGCGGTTTGGATATCGAGGTCTGTGTCTAGGAGAACACTTTTCGAAAGGCCTTGAACTTCTTTCTCGTTTGGTGCTCAGTCCCACTCTGCCGGAGGAGCACGTTTCAGCTGTTCAGGCGCTCTATCTCCAGGATATTTTAGGCCTTCGAGATCAACCGTCGCGGTGGGCGAGTGTCGAGCTCGATAAGGTCTATTTTCCCGAGCCGTATAACCGGAGTTCCCTCGGTGAAGAGGAGGATATCCGAAGTGTTACGAGGAGCGATCTCCTCAATCTGTGGAGAGAGCAGTTCTCTCCGATTGGCTCAATTCTTTCAGTCGCGGGGCATGTGAATTTTTCAGAGGTGGTGCAATGGGCAGAGAAACTCTTCTCAAAGTGGAGTGGGAAGGAAACTGCATTGCCGGCTTTTGGCCAAGTCACCACCGCTCAAAGGCTTCATATCCCGTATGAATCGGCCCAAGAACAAGTTGTTTTGCGATGCAAAGGGCCGCAGTTTGGCGACGAACATTATTATGCTGCAAAACTTGTCTCTCAGATTCTTTCAGGTGGAATGTTTGGCCGTCTCTTTTCTGAAGTGCGAGAAAAGCGAGGACTTTGCTATAGCGTATCGCTCCGTCACTCCGCTTCAGACGAATACGGAAGTTATTTTGTGTACGCTGGCACAACTCCTGAACGGGTCGCTCAAACGCTCCACGTTATCGAGCAAGAGCTCGAGCGGTTAGCTGGGAGTATAACAGGAGATGAGTTCCACCGGGCGAAAGCAAATCTTAAAGCACTTCTTGTTATGGGAGAGGAATCGAGCTCCTCTCGAGCGTCTTCGAACGCCTCTGATTGGTGGATGCTCAAGCGAGTTCGCTCGTTACTCGAGATTCATGACGCGATTGATCAGGTGGATATTGCTGCCTGTGATGCGTGCTTGCGGGCTTATCCCTTTCATGATCCTCTCGTGCTTACGCTTGGAGTGAAAGATCTCAGAGATGAGGGAAATTCGAGATAAATTTTGCAGACCGGAATAACGAACTGTTTGATCGAGGAAATGAACTACCATGAGTGAACACAATGTCCATGTAGCCGATCTCTCGAACGGGTTGAAGCTCATAGGAGAAACGAGACCAAATGCGATGAGTGTTTCGCTAGGTTTTTTCGTAAGAACGGGTTCTCGAGATGAATGGCCCGAAGTGGCTGGGGTGTCCCACTTCCTTGAACATATGATGTTCAAGGGGACTGCTAAGAGGTCGGCCGCTGATGTGAACAATGAGTTTGGAAATATCGGGGCCCAGGCAAACGCCTTCACGAGTGATGAGAACACGGTCTATTATGCGACCGTGGTACCGGAGTACTTTCGTGAGCTTGTCGACCTGATGAGTGACATGTTGCGTCCAGCCCTCGACGAAGATGAATTCAAGGTTGAAAAGAAAGTTATTCTTGAAGAGATAGCGCTTTATCAAGATCGCCCAGGCTTCTACCTTTATGAATCTGCTGTTCGAGATTTCTTTGGTAATCATCACCTCGGAAATTCCGTACTTGGCTCAACCGACTCAGTCGGAAATCTCTCTCGAGAAGAGATGCTGGAGTACTTCTCGAAGCGTTATCGAGCGGGAAATATCACGCTCGCCGTGAGTGGGAATTTTGACTGGATGCTTTTTGAGGAGATGATAACTGAGCGGTGTGCTTCGTGGTATGAGGGGAGGGCTTCACGAGAGTATCAGCCGTTTCATCGCTCGCGTATGGAGCAGCACTACACGAAAGAGAACCTCCAGCAGTTCCATGGCCTTTTCATGGCACCAGGCTTCTCAGCTGAAAACGACAACCGATACGCATGCGCCCTCTTGAGTACCATTCTTGGTGATTCCGTCGGCTCTCGACTCTACTGGGAGTTGGTTGATCCTGGGTTGGCAGAGAGTGCAATCATGGATCACGACACGAAGGATAAGGCCGGGGTATGGATGACTTCTTTTTCGACTACCCCTGAGAACAGTGAGAAAGTGGTCGAGATTGTCCGGTCGGTCTTGAGAGATCCGCTTAGCTTCTCGGATGAGGAT
This sequence comes from Bdellovibrionales bacterium, assembly GCA_020434565.1. GTDB lineage: Bacteria > Bdellovibrionota_C > UBA2361 > UBA2361 > RFPC01 > JAGRAO01. The sequence continues at coordinate 261 of JAGRAO010000222.1, read as the reverse complement.
TTTGAGCGGGCCAAGAATAAAGTTCTCACCCGCGTGACTCTCGAAGGAGAGCTTTCATTTGGAAGGATGATGGCGCTTGGTTCTGAATGGGTCTATAGACAGCGGCTTCGAGAGCTCGATGAAGAGATAGAAGCGTTTCAATCGATTACAGTTTCTGATCTGCGGAAACTCGTTGAAGGGGAACTTCAAAATCTCGAGTGGAGTGAGTTCACGCTCGGGGCGAGTTAGCTCAATCTTTCTTGAGGGGGCAATCTTTTAGGT
>JAGRAO010000221.1 GCA_020434565.1 Bdellovibrionales bacterium | reverse complement strand
CCTTATGGCGCAGTGGGTACTGTTCCCCTTATTTCCTTTTCACTTTTGATTGCTCGCTCTCATTTGAGAGCTTATACCAAAGAAATTGCCAACACTCATTTCCTTAGAGATGCACTTTGTAATTGTCCCTGCGAGGCAAAACTTCGGTGCACTCAATCGTTTGTGGTTCGTTTGGACAGGGTGCTTGCCGATAAATTCCCTGTTTTCGAAGCATACATGAGGGGGAACAGGTTTTCTTTGGAGTAGTTTTCTGAGGTCGTTTGGACTTGGGGGAGTTCAACCACGTGATGCTGACGGCAGTCGTACATTTCTCTTGATGGATGCAAAGAGTGACTAGCTGGAAGTATCCTTATGGATTGGCTAGCAGCAGTTATTTTTGGTGAATGAACCACCAAAGTTGCTCGCTCAGGTGATGCAGCCACTGCCTTTTTTCATGATAAGAACTTTTGTTCTCGGAGCGCCGTTAAAGGGAGCCCATCCAGCACCCCGAGGGGTCCGATCTTATTTTTGCGGTAAATTTGCAAATAGTTAGATTCTAATCGTCTGCCTCTCGAAGCCGAAGGGGAATGGCCTCTTTTGGCCCATTATTGCTGACTTATCATTTATATGGAGATGGAGGAGAGGACTCTTTGCATATTCAAGTATTTGCGGTGTTACCGCAAATATGGTTCCTAGTCGAATTGAGTCGAGGAGTTGATGTGGCCTAAAGATTGCACTGGACTTCCCCGAGTTGCTGGCTCTACGTCGGTAGCTGAGTGTGGGCGTCTCGCCTGGTGGCTTGGCGCTGACAATGAGGTTCGCTGTGAGGTGGCTATGTCTTACTCTAAGTTTTTTAAATCTCCTGGTTCGACCGTACTGCTTTTGGCCTTCTCCGTCCCCGCTGACCGAGCGTCCTTTTTTAAAAAGAGGAATATTCCCGGAAAGCCAATCCGTTTGAGGCTCATTGAGGTATTCCTTTTTTTGCTTTCAATTCTCGGAGCCACGGATGCTATCGCAAAACCAACGGAGCAGGTTGCCTCGCTTCAGTCAGCTCGAACCGCGTGCCCCGGACCGAGCGACTATGCGGAGATCTGGACGGCCGAAGACCTTCTGCAAATCACTGAAGATATGCTGGCGAACAATTCTCCGGCTCTAAAATATCGCCAGTGCGCTGACATTACTCTCCCCGCTGACGGCATTTTTCCGCTCGGTCGGACCTCCGACGGGAGATACGCTACTGGTGGATTCCAAGGTGAATACCTCGGGCAGGGACACCGAATTTCAGGCATTCGCCCCGATAGCGATTACACAGGAGTGTTCGGACTCTTCGTAGAACTCAGGGGGGCAACCATCTCTCAACTTGAGCTAAACGACGCGCACTTTGTCGGCAACAATCGCGCTGGTATTCTCGCAAGCGCAATCCAAAATAGTCACATCCAAGACCTCTCGATTGCTGAGAGCTCTCTTCGTACAACCAACACAGAAGGAGGTGCGATCGCTGGAACAATCATTGGCTCCTCCTTACAGAATGTATCAGTCTCAGCGACAATCGGAGCTTCTGGCGGATTGGCCGGGACGATCACGAGCTCATCCATCGAGGATATTCGAGTGCAGGTCACCCGCGATTCGAACTCTGCCCTCTTTCGATTTGGTGGCATCTCGGACAGCTTTGCTGGTTCGTTCGCTGAGCGAGTCGCCATTCAGCTGAACGCTCAGGATGCGGTGGGCCTTCAGCTTCTCTCAGGGTTTGCGAATGAGGTTCGTCAATCACAGCTCCAAGATATCATCGTTTCTGATTCCTACTTCCCATACGCTTCCTCCAAGGCGGCCGGGATAGCAACAAATGCTACTTTTGGAACACTGATCGAACGAGCACGGGTGAATGCCTCTCTCAGTGCCGACTGGCAAGTAGGCGGCATAGTCGCCCGCTCAGAGGGATCGACCGTAAGAGATAGTTTATTTACCGGCACACTTCAGAGCCACTGGTCTTCTGGTGGTATCGTTGGAAGCGGATCTGCCGGTGGAGCAGGTGGGCTGATCCCCACGGTGATTGAGCGTTGCGCAATACGCAACGCTAACCTGATCGGACGAGGTCCGGTTGGAGGAATAGCTGGAGAGCTCTATAGCTATGCGCCTGCACAAAGCTCAGTTGTTGATTCGTATGCGTTAGCATCGATATACAACGATGGAGTTTCAAACGAGTACACGAATCTTGGCGGTATCTCAGGGCTCCCTCTCGGTTCTCGGTTGAGCCGCGTGTTGTTCTCTGGTCCGGTTGATGGCGGGGAGTATGTCGGTGGAATAACCGGCGCAACGTACACGGAAGCGGATATTCAATCGGCGTTCTTTAATTCTGATTTTCTTTCGCTAGACAACGGGGCTGGCACACCGGCATCCCAGACGAACATGACACAGGATGCGTCACTCTATGCTGATTTCGATCTCCTTCAGGTGTGGCGCTTTACGCCGGGAAGCTTTCCTGATCTCCGTAGCATTCAGCTACTCAGAATCGACATCAATCAAGACTTTGCAATTAGTGTAGAGGACATCTTTGCTTTCCTCGGACTTTACTTTAGCGCATCCCTAGAAGCTGACTTCTCAGGAGACGGGGATATCAATGCAGCCGATATCTTTGCGTATCTTTCAGTTTGGTTTGGAGCTTAGGGTTATGAAAATCGGGGGAACACTTGTTAGCGTTACAATCACACTTTTGCTCGGGGCCTTCGTTAATCCGGCGTGCGCCGATCCGGCGCAAGTTGTTGCGCGTACAGGTCAGAGTGCAGTGGGTGTTTCAGGCTACACGTACAATGGTCTGTTCCGCGACAATGTGACCTCGCCTGTCACTGCGCTTCCAGCTCCGATGATGGCTGGCGACTTAGTCGCGCTATTTTCCTCTCTCAACCAGGGTGGCTCTGCTCCTGCATCTGACCGGGGCCTTTGGCTGCTCCATCAGAACGGATCAGGTCGTGTCGTTGCGCGACAAGGGAGTAGCGCAGCGGGAACGGAGCAAGGCACGATTTTTCAAACTCTCTCTGATATGACAACAGATTCCTATGGGCGCGTCTTTTACTTCGCGAGTCTTGCTGGCCCTGCAATTACACAGGGGCTAAACAGTTCAGGCGTATGGGAGGCGGATATGTCTCAGTCTGCTCTGACGCTTCGTGTGATTTCTTCAGCTCCTGGAACCGGACCGAATGGGTACTTTCGGACCGTCAACAATGTGCAGCCACTAGATGGTTCACTTGGGAGTGACCTCGCCATCACGGCTGTTGTTACCTCTTATCCAGGGCAGCCAGTCACTCTTCCCTATACCACCGGAATCTGGGCGCGAAGCGGTGCTGCGTTTGAAATGGTGTCTTGGTCGTATGGTGATGTGCCAGGACTCTCGAGTACGTGGTTCGCGAATGGCTATCATCAGATAGGCCCCGCTGGACGCGGAGCGACTGCGGCTCAAATGTATGGGCCGAACATCTCCTCGATCCTCGTGAACGGTACAACCATCACCAACGACTGGGTGGTGCTTCGCACCGCACCGGGCTCACGAGAGATCATCGCCCGCACCGCAACGCAGGCACCAGGAACTGATGCCGGAGTGATGTTTAGAACTCTCCCCGGCAGCACCACTTTACCAGCGGTGAACGCCGCTGGGGACTTTGTATTCGCCGCAAGACTTATTGGTCCCGGCGTGACAACGTCCAACTCCACCGGCCTCTGGCGCTCCTCTACTTCTGAAGTTTCGCTGCTGGCGCGAGGTGGTGCTCCCGCACTCGCCGCTGGAACGGGTGTGAATTTTGATTCCCTTGTGGCCAACTCATCTGACGGCTCGCTCTCTGTGATGGACAATGGGGATGCTGTATTTGTGACATATTTCAGTGGCGCTGGAATAACTCTCAATAACTTAAACGGTATATACAAACTAAGCCCTACTGGACAACATTCGCTAATCGCACGCTCCGGCGTACCGCAAAGTGGACTACCCAATGGTACCACTTTTTTGCGCACAGCGATGCCACTTGCGATGAAAACGGCTGGTGAAGATCACGTAATGTTCGTCTCACGGCTCGCAGGAACTGGCGTCACCACAGCAAACGACGATGTGCTTTTCCGGCATCGTGAAGCTTCTGGATTACAACTCATTGCACGCGAAGGTGACGTCATTGGGGACCATGTGCTGAAGTCCTTTGTAGGTAACGGTGCCGATATGCAGCTTACCGGAAACGGCTACGCGATTGTGTCAGTGACACTCTCGCCCACAAGTAACCCTACTGCTACTCCGCAACCAGGTGTGCTCGGCATCTCACCATCAGGCTCTATGCAGGTTATTGCTGCGAAGGGTTCCTCTATTTCGCTCAGCGACAACACATCACCGACGATCTCCGATCTTCGCCTAGCACCTAAAAACGCCCTGAGCGATGGCGGAAAGGTCGCGATTGCGGCGATGTTCACCGGCACGCCACGCGATGAAGCAGTATTTGTTGCATCAATTGATTCTGCAGTGAGCTGTCCTGCTGACTTTAATCATGATGGCACAGTCAGCAACGCGGATCTCTTCGCCTTTCTCTCTGCTTGGTTTGCTCAAAGCATGAGTGCTGATTTCGATGGCTCGGGCGATATCACTGTCCCGGATATCTTTGAGTTTTTAGCGGTTTGGTTTGAAGGATGTTAGTTATGAGCTTACGAAGCTTGGTCGCTCTCTCGCTTGTTTGCCTCAGTATATTTTGTGTCAGCATTGCGCATTCCGATGAGTATTCAATTCTCGCACGCACCGGCGTGACGGTACCTATTGGGGAGGATTTGATCTATCAGAGCCTTCTGCTAAGCGGCACATTGGAACTTCCCGCACCAAGGATTTCGCAGTTTGGTCAAACGCTTTATCACACGCGCCTTGGCGGAAGCGGTGCACCTGCTGGTTTAAATTATGCAGTCATACGGGCAGAAAATGACACGCGAATGTCCGTCTTTCGCCAAGGATTGCAGGCCCCGGGGTTACCGAGTGGCGTATACCTCGCGGGATTCAGCAATCTGGTCATGAATGCGGCCGGTGAATCCACATACGTCGCGTCTCTCTACGGCAGCGGGGTGCTCTCCGGAGTGAATGATCGAGCTGTCTTTGCCGAAACTCCCCTCGGGCTGCAGTTTCTCATTCGAGACGGCACACCGCTTCCGCTTGCGGGCTATCCCGCAGCGTCGGTGGACTGGTTAGAGGGGAACTTTCTCACCGATCCAAACGTCGGTGGCTCCGCAATCATGAGCGGCAGAATTAACGGAACCGGGTTGGGTAACGGCCTCGATGTCGTTCTTAGACAAAACGGCAGTGAATTTACTCCAACTATTCTGGGCAATACTCAACTCCAAGATGCACCTCCGGGCACCCTATTTTTGAGCACAGACCCGGTGGTCGGACCCAGCGGAATCGTTGTCTATGAAACGACGCTGTACGGTCCTGCAGTGGGTACCGTCAACGTGAACGGAGTTCCCATCAATACAAATAAAGCACTGGTCGTCGGCGAAGGAGCAGATCAGCGCACCTTAGCTCGATCAGGCTATCAGGTTCAGACTGAGCCAGCCGGTATCGCATTCTCGTTGATCTTTGGCGGCAGCTCCCGGCGAGGGTTCAATACTTCTGGCGACTTCGCCTTTTCTGCCTCAATGGTGGGCCCCGGTATTTTCACGAGCAACAACTGGGGTATCTGGCTTAAACGTGGAGGGGAGCTTACACGTGTCGCGCGACTTTCTGACCCTGCCCCGTTACTTGGTGCCACTTACGGGAGCTTCCCGCTTGCATCCGGTGCCAGCTTTGTGAAGCTTGCCGATTCAGGAGCTACCATTTTTACGGCGATGCTTTTAGGCGGCGGTGCTACCACCTCAAGTAACGGCACTATTATCTATGCTCACGATGCGTCCCAGACACTCGTCGCGCGCGCGGGAGTCGACATTCCTTCACTTCCTCCAGGAGTGAGAATCAAGAACTCGTCTCTCGGATTGGGAGTCAAAACGAGCACGCAGGGCCATGTGGCGATTGCAGCCCAACTCGAGGGTACGGGAGTAACAAGTGCAAATGACGTAGCAGTCTTTCTTTGGTCTCCCGATGAGCCTCAGAACTTGCGCCTCATCTGCCGCGAGGGCGACGTGCTCGGGGAGTATCGCATCAAAACGCTCTCGCCTGCCGGCAC
>JAGRAO010000220.1 GCA_020434565.1 Bdellovibrionales bacterium | reverse complement strand
CCGATTGTCAACGATGTAGACCCGTCATAGCGGCTTGACTGCTGGAGCACCCGCGCATAACCCTTGCTCGAGAGGCCAATTCCACCGTGCTCTTCCGGAATTACGAGACCAAAAAGCCCGAGTTCCTTGAGCGAGTCTATGTACTCCTCAGGTTGATACCCTTCAACATCCCACTTTCGAAAACTCTCCCTGTTCTCCTCGAGAAAGCGATCAATCGATTCGATCACCATCCTCAGGGTCTCGGCTTCCTCGGTACTCACTGCAGGAAAGGGAGCCAGGTTTTCCTCAATAATATTTCCGAGAAACAGGGTCTTTACGACACTCGCTTCCGGATCAAGCGTATCAATCGAGTTTTTTTGATCAGATTTGTTCGCGTCGAGCATAAAAAATACCTTTTGATTATTATAACTTGCGTCCTCGATGCTCAACAAGCAATATTTGTACGGCTGGCGCTGATGACCTGTTTTCCTGGAGACTGTCGGCGGTATTCAGACAATACCTTAGAGCGAGAGCGGTAACCTTTGACCTAACCTAGCTGTGCAAATGCTGACGGAATCGAATGTGAGAGTTTACTCAGGGGAGGCGTTTTCGTTTATCCGGCACCTCTCAGGCCTTCGACGATGGAGTGTCCTCCTTTCCGTTGCTTTGCTTGTCGCTTCACATTCGGCTCTTTGCGAATCTGAGCCAGCTACCGACGAGCTCGTGATAGGAACAATCACCGTTGAGCTCAAGGATATCTTCGAGCACCCCACAAACACGGTCTTTCAAACTGCCAACCAATTGAAGATTGCGACCCGCGAAGGGGTCATTCGCAAAGAACTCCTTTTTCAGGAGGGAGATACGTACAATCAGTTTCGGATTCTTGAGAGTGAACGGGTCCTTCGAACCCTCCGCTATCTTCGAAATGTGAATATCCGAGAGGAGCGGAGCGGTTCGGTGGTCAACATCGTTGTTGAAGCTCAAGATACCTGGACCATCATCCCGCAGTTCTCTTACTCCTCTGGAGATGGCCGAAGTCGACGTTCTGTGGGAATTGCTGAGAGTAACCTGCTCGGCTATGGAAAGAGAATCGAGGCGCTTTACGAGCAGGACGATGGCACGGATACCCTCCAGGCCGTATACGATTCTCGAAACTTCTGGAACACAAAAAACCAGCTCCTCGTTGCTGGTTTTACGGGAAATGAAGGTTCGGAATACCTGTTTGAGTTTGAGCGACCCTACCGCTCGCTCGTTCAACGGAGCGCATGGAACACCAACGCGTCCGCTGGAGACACTCTTGGTAAGCTCTACGCTAGCGGAGATGAACGGTTCGTTTATCAACGCGACTATGAGGACTACGGCGCAAAATATTCGATCTCCCGCGGAGACCCAGAACGAAGGGTGCACCGCTTCTCTTTTGGATGGGAGTACTCTGATGAACGTTTTGCTTCAGCTACGGACCAGGATTTGGATGATCTTAACATAGACCCTGACTCTATCTCTCGCGACCCCTCGATGCTTGCCGACAATCGACGTTTTTCCGGCCCACTCTTTTCTTACGATGGGATTGAGCAAGATTTTCTCCCGATGAATTATATCGATCGTTTCTCGCGGGTCGAAGACTATAATCTGGGAACGGAGTTCTCAGCGACACTCTTTCCGGCTCTGGGAGCGTTTGGTTCTCGGGGGGATTATCTCCTCACAAGCGCGAATCTCTCCGATGGGCTTCGCCTCGCTGCTGGTTCATTCATCACTGGAGAAGTCGGAATAGGCTCACGGCTTGGCCCAGCCGGATTCGAGAACACTCTGCTTCGAACTGAGGGGCGTTTTTTTGACGTGTTTGGACCGCTCTTTTGGAATGACTGGTATCTCGGGAAACATACCCTCGTGGGGTCATTTATCTTTGATTATGGAGACCGATTCGACCGCGACCGGGAACTCCTCCTTGGCGCAGATAACTTTTTGCGTGGATACGATGCCCGAACCTTTACTGGTGACAAGCGATTTGCCCTCAACGTAGAGGAGCGTGCTCACTTTGTGGAGAACGCCTTTGATCTTGTAAGTATAGGTGGGGCGGCCTTCTTTGACCTCGGAGGGTCGACGACTAGGACCCTCGGGAATCTCTTCGCTGACGAACTCTATTCAGACGTTGGAGTGGGCTTAAGGCTCGCATTTCCACGGTCTTCTGGGGAGCGTATTATCCGAATTGATTTTGCTATCCCTCTCCGAGACGGGCCTGACGGTAGCTCACAATTTGAATTCCGAGTTATTTTTTCGGGTGGCCAACTTGTACCGTCAAGACTGACCACTGATAGGGCCGGAAATGAGCGGGCTCAGGTTGAGCTCGGATTTTAGAGCTTTCTCTGGTACCAATAACCCCGTGCAGAAACGTATCTCCATCCTCTTTTTCTTTGTTCTCATCCTTGCGCCATTTCGGGATGCGTATGCCAACCGGTCAGCGCTCAGCAGTACAGAGATTCGAGGAGGGAATCAGCTCGAGGCCCTCTTCCGAGGAGAATCATCTTTTCCAACTCATTTTGCATTCCGTTCCCGTTCTGGTCGACTTCTACACGTAAAGTTGCTCCGAGAGAAATTCTTTGAAAGGACTCCCCCATCCTCCCAAGGCGCGTCGCACCTCAATGACCCAAGGTATTTTCAAGGAGAGATATCACCCTCCAGGTCAAGGTTAGACCCTACTCCGCGAGGGGTTGCAGCAAGCATCACCGGAAGTGGTGTCTTTACGCTCAACTTTATTGATCCGATTGGTTTCCCGAGTCAGCTCATTGTGAATTTAAACCGCGAGGAACGGGGTTCTCCGAGAAAAGCTCTTCGAGCTCGACTCTCCTATTCCCGCTCTTCATTTGGAAATTGCACACCTGAGAGAGATGCTTCAGAGAGAAAACCACGACATCGAGGCTCCACCTTCAACGATCTCCCGAGGATCGTTAGACTCGCCGTAGAAGCTGATCAGGAATACGTCGAAATTTTTGGCGAGGATACCGCCAATCAGATCCGAAGCATTCTTAACTCTGTCGAGGGGGTTTACTCTTCATCACTCTCTCTCCGGCTTGAACTTGTACAGATGACGATCCCAAAAATTCCCTCGCGCAAGATTTACCGTTCACGAGATAGGGAAAGGCTTTTGCAGCGATATCGGGAGGTTGTCTTAAGTCGACAAGGAGGCGAAAAGGCAGATCTTTCACATCTTTTTACCGGCAAGGACGTCGGAGGACCATCGGATAGAACCGTTGGACTTGCATATCTCGATTCTGTTTGCCGAGCACCGAATTCCGCTTTCGGTTTCTCGCAGTACACTTCACCACGGTTTGACTGGATTATTACGGCTCACGAAATCGCTCACAGCCTCGGAGCACGGCACGATGACGATAGCCGCTCTATCATGAGTTCAATTGTCCGTGCTCGGAATACAGGTTTCTCCGAACTTTCTATTGCTCAGATCGAGACTTTCCTTTCGGAATATGGGCCCGACTGCTTAGGGTTTGAAGGACTCGGCTCTTTTGAAGTTTCTCTTACGAAGGGCAACTCCCCTACTCTGAACATCCAAGTGGATCCGGGTGAAGAGTTTGAGGGGTGCCGCCTTGATGTTCATGCGTCCCAGTCCAAGCGCAAGCTCTTGATCTCTTCAGAGCTTCCTATAATTGACTCACTTGTTCTTGGCCTCTCTCCTTTGGCTCGTGAGCTACCAGTCGAGCTCTTGAATGGGAAAAAGAGCAAGCGCCTCTTTCTCAGGGGAAAAGTCCTGTGCGAGGATTCGACTGAAAGTATCTGGACTCCTGTTCGCTCCTTCCGGGGTCGGTTCAAAGCAAAGCGGCTCCTTGATTCGCTCCTTTAAACTGAACAGCGTTCAAATCACCTCTCGCAAAGTTTGCAAAAACTCTTTTTTGGGGGATGGCACTAGAAAATGCCGCGGATTTGTGACAGGGAGCAATAAAAAACCCCTGAGATAGACAAGCCATCCCAAGGGTTCTTTCAGACTCGAACCGCAGAATTAACGGCGGCGACGAGCTGCACTGCGCTTTCGGGCTGGTGCCTTCTTAGCAGCAGTTTTCTTCGAAGCAGCTTTCTTGCGTCGAGCTGGTCTCTTACGAGCAGCTTTTTTAGCAGTAGCTTTCTTCGCAGTAGTTTTCTTTTTTGCTGCAGCCTTCTTCTTCCGAGCTGGCGCCTTCTTTGCAGTTGTCGCCTTTTTTCGTGAAGCAGAACGCTTCTTCGAGCGTTTCTTCGGAGCAGAAGCCGCTGAAGCAGCTTTTTTCCGAGATGAACGTTTCCTCGTAGCCATTGTGTGTTTTCTCCACTATATGGTGTGCCCCTGCTGCGATACACCACGCATCGCAATCTATGGCACTCTATCACTTACTTCCCCGGCTCATTCGCCCTCTCAATCGAAGAATATTGATTACTCAATAACTCCACCGAGACAAAGTAAACTTACCGGTTTCTTTCGTCAGTGAAGTTAAAAAACTTCACTTTCACGAGAAGAAGCAAGGATTGTTTTTTATAAAAAACAACCAGAGCTTCTTCGACCCTGGTTTGTTTTCACCTTGCCACTTTCACAAAGTGTTTGGCAAGACATAAATTTGATGACTCTTTTACAGAATCGTTTCAACGATCACATCGACGCATCTGCTCTCTCACTTGAGAAACACCCAAAAGTGTTCTCGATCAACTCATGCTGATCAGGTGATCTCGTGCCGACACCTGAGGTTGTCGACACACAAAGTGGCCCTTTCGACTGTCTCTAAAAGTCAAAAATATTTAGCTACTTGCGTGAGTTATTCGCCGAACCAGATGGCGTATTCGATATTCGATCATTGTTTCGTTCAGCACACTCACACACAAGATTGCTCTCCCAGATCTCTTCATGAAAAACTTCTCAAAAGTACCTACTCAAGAAGCAAGAAATCTCGTTCAAAGTACCTCAAAAAAATTCTTCAGCGTGTGAAAAAGAGGTCCTTCGAACCGGAAACTTTGCACGAATTAGACCCACTGACCTTGCCGGAGAAGTGGTATCACCTTGCCTGTTGAATCGATGCCTACCACATCAACTGCTTCCGAAGAGATCATCAAATCAGTATGCACAGAGCTCTCGTTGCATCCGACCGAGGTAAAAAAGGCCTCTTCAGACTGGTTTTCAGGGGCTTTGAGGCATGTTCGGTACGCCGAGCCGATAGCAATGTGGCATGCAGCATTTTCATCGAGAAGGATCTCTTGAAAGATGCGACCGGTGCGAAAAATGGGACTATCAACCCCAACCAACGCCACCTCACCCAGGCGTTTTGCCCCGTCATCGCTCGAAAGGAGAGCCTCAAAGACATCACTGCCGTGATTCGCTTGAAAATGAACAATCTGCCCCTCTCGAAACTCAAGTTTTAACCCTTCAACAAGTGTTCCGTTCACAAGAACTGGTCGCGTGACAACGACTTTCCCCTCGGTCTTGCGCCAATCAGGTGTCGTAAAACACTCTTCGGTAGGAATATTGGCATCAAAAACGACTCCCGAAGAGCTCACTTCTGCCCCGCCAAGAAACTTTGCATGGGAGGAAAGCCCCACAGAGAGATCGGTTCCAGGTCCAACAAAACGGAGCGTCTGAAGCTTTAACGAAGTGAGATGTTGGGCCCGCTTCATCAAGACATCGCGATGACTTCGCCAAGCATCAAGAAAGTCGCTTCGATCACAGCGGCAGATCGCAAAAAGTTCATTCCATAAACTCCGAAGCGCTTCTTCAGGTGAACATTCGGGGAACACGAGTTCTGCCCATCTCTCCGTCGGGGCGGCTGCGACACACCACTGAACGAGACCACGATCTATTCCATCTTGATAGAAGCGCTTTCGCGAGTTGTATCGCGCTACTCTAACGGCGTTTAATTTTTGAGGATCCAACCCTTCGAGAACTTTCGGCTCCTCGGGCCCAACGAGACCGAGCGTTGCCCCCTTCAACTCCACAAGCTCCTCAGTCTCGGCGGTTTCCCAGTGAGGAACATACGAGAGGTGATCTTGATGACTGTGTTCTATTCGAGAGCGGAGAAAGTGCGGATCATGAATCTCTACAGAAACGTATCGAGCACCCGATCGATAGCACTTTTCTACAAGGATTCGAAGAAGTTCCCTATGGCCGACTTCGCCAGCAAGTGTGACGTATTGATCGCTCTGAACATTGAGTCCGTATCGAACAAGTAATGTACCG
>JAGRAO010000219.1 GCA_020434565.1 Bdellovibrionales bacterium | reverse complement strand
TGTGACATTCTGGGAATGTTTTCCTCCTGCGAACTTCAGCGATCTCGACTGTTTGTCTGAGGGTCCATCGGTTTCTAATGTGGCATTTCGAAAAGCAAACGGAGCGGGAGTATTCACCGGGCCGTGGACCTTTGCTACAAGTGGGAACAATCCAGGGTTTCTCCTGACGAGACTTACTGACTGCCCCTCTCCCCTTCAGCAACTGACGCACCCATCCCAGGGGGCACCGTGTACTTACCGGCTCGACTTTGCTCTTTCACAAGAGGGAATTCCTATCATGCAGGCGCCACATCAAGTGGTGGTATTTACTCATGCTGGTTCTTCGCCTCATACGGGATCAGGCGGGTTGACTTCGAACGATTTCGGTTCATATCTCACGATCCCTCTGCTCCTCACCACAGGATCCTCGAGTTCTATAGAGGCCGATGCAAGTAATTTTGAGATTGCGGACGGAGAAGAGGTAATTTTGAGTTTCCATGTCAATGGGAACATTGATCCGAACAGCTTACCGGAGTTGATTGTAGAATCCGCGTCACCCGAGAGTTCTAACTATACATCGCTTGGGGAAATCACCACTGACGACGATGGCGATGCCACATTTCCGGTAAGTCCATCAATTGATACTCAGTTTAGAGCTCGCCTTGGGGGGACAGCTGCCGGAGAGACAGTTGTCTCGAATTCAGTACTTATCAAGGTAATACCCTCCGGGGATCTCTCGGCTGATTCACTCATTTCAAATTTCATTGATTTGGCTCGTGCTACGATCAATCAAATAAAAAAGAAACCCCCGAAATTGCAGAAAGAAGAGCAGAAGACTCTTCGCGAGCAGTTGCGGCAGATCGCCTCAGATCTCGCTGAGTTTGTAGCACTCCACCTTGCGGATATCTCGGTGACAAGCGCTCAATTTAACCTCGCCAAGGCTTCTCAAAAATCGCTTCGCGCGCTACGTAGTTTTTCAAAGAACAAAAAGAGGAACTACAAGATGCGAAAAAAGAAGGCTTTGAGATCCCTGAAGGCGATCGAAAAGGGTGTTGGTCTCATTTGAAATCGCCTTTTACCCTTCGATTCCAACCTGTGCCGCTCTGCTGGAAGGAAAACCGCATTCCGGTTCTCCTCACATGCTTCATAATGGTGGCTACTCTCTTTATGATGGGGCGTCGGCTGTGGTGCCCGGCGGGAGATTTGAGCCTCTGGTCTCTTGATATTTGGAGCCAGCACAACTCCCAGCATCTCGCCGATTGGTATACTCCGAGTCACATTTCCCATGGGTTAATTTTCTTCTTTCTGTTTGGTGCGATTCTAAGGGGGAGAGCCCAGGCTTTTGTGCTAACTGCCTCGGTAATGCTTGAAGCGGCGTGGGAGCTCCTTGAAAACTCTCCCATCATTATTAATCGATACAGAAGCGTTACCATTGCGATGGACTACGTTGGTGATTCAGTGATGAATTCTCTCTCAGATGTTGCTTGGTGTACCCTTGGTGTTATCCTCGCCAGTCGACTCAAGCCTTCTGCTGTACTAGGACTCTTTCTTTTTTTTGAGCTCACGACCTTAGCGATCGTGCGTGACAACCTTAGCTTAAATGTTCTTATGCTGATTTATCCTCTGGATTCCGTGGCGAGTTGGCAGTTGGAGCTGGCCCCCACCTTCTCCCACTGAGTTATGAAATTGATTTTTCCTCCATTTCTCTCGTGACGCCTCCTAATCCTCCCATCAAGAGCTTGCCGAAAGACATAGCTCGTTGGAGAATCGATTCATGACAGAAAGAATCAAAGGTCGGTTTACAGGGATGCGAGCACTGCGACTCGACAAAGTCCTTCAACAGTTTCTGGCCGAAAGCGGCGGCCCCTCAGTCGGGCTTACTGAAATTCATTCCTGGATAACGTCGGGAGCGGTAAATATTGATGGCACGACGTACCGCAACATCGAGAAGCTCGTTCAACCAGGAAGCTTTCTGACCGTTCGGCCTAAAACCGAGTGAAGTTAGTAGCTGCCCGCGGTTACGAGCTGGTGGGGCGACTTGCCTTTTCAAAACACCGTTCAAGTCCCTCAGTGGGTTATTTTCGACATTTCAAATAGTTGGAGAGCTTTCCAACAACTTCTCATCTTAAGTGACGGGAGTTCAGCAGGCAGAGATTCGCCTGACGCGGGCAGCGCAAGATTCGCGCCCGTTGAACAAGTGGTGAGGACATGGGTCACTTTCGATCTCTGAGATGCCCGGTTTGCAAAAAGCAAAGCGAGGAAATCGATGCTTCGGCTTTCATCGCTCGGAGACACCTCAGACCAACTCTCTTTAGAATCTTTTTCGTCCTCGGCTGGTGTCCTAGGTGTGACGTTTCGTTTGCAGTCTCGAAATTGGACGCTGTCGCCCAAAGACTCTTTTCCCTCTCAAAAAAAACGGAAGAAGAGACTTTGCATCTCAGCCCAACAGAATGCCATCTCTCCGAGGAGGTCTTTACCTTTCCAACTCTCCACGAGTTGCCGCCCGCTGCCCTCGCGAACGAGAACAATTCTGAAAATCAAGAAACACAGTCGGTCCCCGCAATTTTCACACCTCGTGCTCGAGCTGAACAAAACGATGAGAGCGGGCTAAAAATTCAATTTCAAGTTCGAAGCTGGAAACTACAATTTAATTTTACTGTGGAGAAAAGAGAGGAACGGGCTCAACACATACCTGCCAAGCTTTCGACCCGCATGGTTCAATCACGAGCAGAGGCGCCAGCGACAAATCAAACATTTCCTCAAGGGCCCGCTCCAAATCCATTCACAGAGAGCGATTCTCCTCTCTAAAGGGCAGATGAGATCGTCGCCGATTCCGCCCTCTGCCGTTCTTGTCCATTGAGAACGCTGAGCCGTTAGCGAAAGCTGACGTCGAAATGTAGAATACTGCGTGCGCTTAGGCCGCCCGAAAGGACAAATGAGAATAACAGTGCCGAGGAAGCATGCCTTTGAAACATGCATAGCGGGGCTAACTTTGATAGGATTTTGCAAGTATTGAATTGAGGATTGAGAATGCGGACTTTTCAAAGCACAGCGATCGTTTTCTTAGGACTACTCTTTGCTCATCCAATCCCGAGACTCCATGCTCAGATTGATCCAAATGAATTTGTAAGCTCGGTTGCCGTAGCGGCTGCTCTCAACAGTACGAACACCGAAATTGCGGACCTGGATAATAAGAAAAGACAACTTACGGATCTCCTTCGCTCCTTGGGTGGCAAAAAGAACACCAAGGGCAAAGGATTGCTTCAACGCGCCAAGGAAGATCTTTCAGAGCTAAAAGTATTTCGCCGTTCCTTTAGCAAACTTGAAGACAAGATTCTGAAAAAGGAGTTGCTCGGTCAACCCGTCGGGAAGCTGAGAAAGCAGTTTATTAAGCTGGTAGTGCGCTTCAACAGACAAGCAGGCAAGAGTGATCGTACATTAGAGAGGATCGCAGTGTTTGTCGTCGCAAATACAGTAGTGCCGGCCAATTTTCGTGGCAGCTGGGATACTAATTTTGGCCGAATTTCATTTGCGCAGTTTGACGACAATTTTGTAACCGGAAACTACTCCTACAACGGTGGAGGAATTGCCCGAGGAACCGTTAACGGAAGCGTACTCAGGGGAACGTATATTGCAAATAACGGGGGCGAGGGTACTTTTAAAATTGTAATGGCAGAAGATGGAAAGAGTTGGGCTGGGAGTTACCGAAGTAACAACGGAAATACTGGTGGTGCGTGGCGTGCTACCAAATCCTAAGGTGGCGTTTGCTCGTATTCCTCCTCAGTTTCAGGGTGTGGCTCAGACTGTTTTACTTTTCGAAGAGTAACAAATCTACTTTAAAAATCAGATCTTCCTCCGCTTGGCTGTCAGAAGCGATACCTTCTGATCCTAATTTCGATCAAACTTTTCTTAAGAGAGATTCACCCGATGCGGCCCAAAGCTTTTCGCACCTCTACCTATCAGGCCCACACACCAGACGAAGCGTCATCGTTACATTTTGGGGAATAGAACCAGAATTGTTTCGAAAAACGCAGGTCGCGCCTCGGCCATTCGAAAAAATTCCAGAAGGAGACTCAACGTCGATCAAAAGACCAGTGCTCTCACATGAATAATTAACAGTGCTCGAATCAATATCGCAGATGCCGCTTACTGATTTTGTTCCACTTACCGTAATAAATTCATCCCTCTGAAACACTAAAAACTCATGCTCCGTTATCCCGGCAGGCCCTTGCGGTCCCTGAGGTCCGGTATCCCCTTTTGGGCCGGTAGCACCTTGTAGACCGACTTGAGTCGCTCCTAAACCCTGAAGCGTTTCCGCATCTAACTCGGCGTGACCCTTCTTCGGATTGCATCTTCTTTTGATCACGATATTGCCCGTCTCCGTATTGAGACACGCCTTAAGCGGTTTGGAGTAAGCGCTATACGGTACCGCAAAGAGGACTATAAGGACCGTAGGGAAGAAAAATTTCATTTGATTTCTCCTCGGAGACGGAAATGATTTGCGTCGAGAGTAGTCAATTAAAATCGAAAGTAAAGGAAACTATCGATTCTGACCTGAAAAGTTTCCCGAATCATTACGCCCCCCCTCTTTCTCAGATTCAGACCGGACGACCCGGGACATTTCTTCTCGAGAAACTCTGAATAAGTACCAACGGATCGAGGGGAAAGAGCTTGAGGAGAATTCGAGGGATTTTTGTTGGGTCAAGGAGAAGCTGTACTGAAGTACAGAGGAGTTTGATACAAAAAAAATCACAAAGAAGACTTCCAAGATTCTTTTTTCGCTGGAGATCGGGACTTGTTCAGAGCTTCCCTAGCTCTTTACGTAAAGAGAGCCGGTCCAGCTTGCGGTGTAGCCCGTATTACAACCTCCGACCACCCCCACAGCCTGAAGCGAAAGGGTGTGGCGACCAGCCGTGAGCCCGCGAATTCGATACACAATTGATGCTTCACCAGGATTGAGAGCACCGGTTGAGCGCTTCAACTTTCCATCAACGAAAAATCGAACAATTATCTGCGAGCAGTGCTGGGCGGAGGCCGTGTACTGCACCTGAAGCACCTTTCCCGTTCGAAGTCTCGTTCTGTATTTAGGCCGACATGTGAGTCCCGAACTCTTTGAACAGACCACCCCAGAGAGATCAATCGTCTTTTCAACGGCGTGAGCAGTAACGGGGAAAAAAGACAGAGAGGCCAACGAACAGAAGAACAGAGTTAGAATTGAAGTGGCGATGGGTTTCATAGTGCCCTCCTTGAAGTTCCAGCTCTTTACACCCAATAGCCAAAAAAGTCACCAGCAAACTCCCTCAATGCTGGATAAAAAGTCGGACGATTCCGTTTCCTTGTCGCGAGGTGGCTTTCTTTACTGGCGCTTAAGCCCTTTTAGCGAAAACCAGAAAGAAAGGATGGTCGTCCGATAATGCGGAGAAGCGGCGTTTTGAAAGACCACGAGTAGCCATTTTAAATGCCACTCTTTTCCCTATATGCTCTGACATCTGAACGAAAAGTTTAAAGGAGCGGGGTCATGGAGAGTATAGCTATCTGTGTCGTGTTAGTGTTTGGCGGATTGGTCTTTGTCGCGTTGAGAAACTCCGCGTCAAATAGTAAAGCACCAGCTGCCCAAGCTAGAAAGCTACCGCCAAATGCAGTGAACAATTTTGGAGATAGCCCAGATCGAACGAGCCGTCTCGTTGATTGGATCTGTGATCAAGCGCTCGCCCAAACCTCGATTCAACTCAAAAATGATTCTTTAGCGCTTACTCGCATTCAAGAAGCTTCAAAGAAGTGTCTTGAAACGCTTCAATCATCAGAGAGCACCGAGATCGACCTGCCTTTTATATCTGCTGATGCCTCCGGGCCAAAACATTTTAAAGCCACTGTTACGAGAAAAATGGCCAAGGATATCGGCGCACTTTAAAAAGCGTGACGGTTACGACTTTTCCTATTTTCTCACGTAAAAAGCGTGACGGTTACGACTTTTCCTATTTTCTCACGGGAGAAAGTACGGAGAAGTCGTATTGATCACTCCTTGTAGTGAGGCAACTGGTCGCGCGGAATCACCCTCAACTGTGGAATATTTTCCAAAACTCCCATCACATGGGGAATTTCCAGGCCCGCCAGTAACCCAAGCCGTTTGAAGTGGGAGAAACACAGTCCGTTACAGTGCTCTGCTATGACTTCCGCGTGTTCTTGACGAATAGTTGCGTACCAGGCACTGCCTGAGACGTTCGGGCCTCCAGAGCGAGAAGCAGCACCCA